>NZ_JBSGJD010000148.1:0-24377 GCF_053605405.1 Amycolatopsis sp. NPDC003861 | reverse complement strand
GCGTTCGGTGCGTCCAACGCACCGAACGCCACATTGGGGCGCTTGGGTCAGGCCGGGTCGAACGTGATGCCGCGCTCGGCCGCGCGGCGCTCGCCCCACTCGTACAGCGCGGTCAGCGCCGGGCGCAGCTCCTCCCCCACCGCCGTCAGGTGGTACTCGACGTGTGGGACCCGGCCGTCGAACTCCTCGCGGCGGACGAGGCCGTCCGCCGCCAGCTCGCGCAGCTGCTGGGTCAGCATCTTCTCGCTGACCGCGGGCATCCGGCGCCGGAGTTCGCCGTAGCGGTGGGCGCCCTCCTTGAGGTGGGCCAGGATCACCGGCTTCCACTTGCCGCCGATCAGGTCGACCGCCAGCTCCGTCGCGCAGTGGTACCGCTTCATCCCGCTCTCCCCTACGCACCGGAAAGTACGTGGTTGCCCGGCCGGGGAACCACTGGTTGCCTGACCGGGTGATCGTGTCAAAAACCACGCCGACCCTCTACGAATGGGCAGGCGGCCACGAAGCCCTCGTGAAGCTGTTGACGATCTTCTACGGCCACGTCCTCGAAGATCCGCTGCTCGAACCGGTCTTCCGGCACATGGACCCGCACCACGCCGAGCACGTCGCCGTCTGGCTCGGCGAGGTGTTCGGCGGGCCGGCCGAGTACTCCGCGAGCCACGGCGGGCACGCCCACATGATCGGCCGCCACCTCGGTCGCGGGATCACCGAGGAGCAGCGCCGCCGGTGGGTGACCCTGCTGCTCGACGCGGCCGACGAGGCCGGCCTGCCCGGCGACCCCGAGTTCCGGGCCGCGTTCGCCGGTTACCTCGAGTGGGGCAGCCGCCTGGCCGTGATCTTCTCCGCGCCCGGCGCCGAACCGAACCTGCACGAACCGGTCCCGCACTGGGACTGGCCGGTACCGCCCTGGCAGCCGCCGTCGTCCTAGCCGCATAGTGAGGGGCAGTCGGAAGGAGGCTGCCTTGATCCGGGTGGACGGCCGGACCCTGCGGTGCGCGGACGTGGTGGCCGCGGCGCGCACCGAGGGCCCGTTGGGCATCGACGTCTCGATCGCCGCGCTGCGAGCGGCCGAGCACGCGTGGAAGCTCGCCGAAGAGCTGAGCACGCGCCGGGTGGTCTACGGCCGCACCACCGGCGTCGGGGCCAACAAGGACGACACGGTCGAGAGCTCGGTGGCGCACGGCCTGCGGCTGCTCCGCAGCCACGCGGGCGGCAGCGGGGACGAGATGCCGCCCGGCCAGGTCCGGGCGATGCTGCTGATCCGGCTCAACCAGCTGCTCTCCGGGCGGTCCGGGATCAGCCCGGACCTGATCGGCGCGCTGGCCGAAGCGGTCCGCACCGGCGCGCGGCCGCTGGTGCACCGGCTCGGCGCGATCGGCACCGGCGACCTGGCCCCGCTGGCCGAGGCGGCGCTGGCGCTCACCGGCGAACGGCCGTGGGTCACCGGCCACGTGCCGCCGGTCCCGGTGCGGGCGGGTGATGCGCTGGCGTTCATGAGCAGCAACGCCGCGACGCTCGCCGAAGCGACCCTCGCGGCGATGCGGCTGGACACGCTGACCCGCGCGAGCCACGCCGTCGCGGCGCTGACGTACGTCGCCCTCGACGGCAACCCCGAGGCGTACGCGACGCCGGTGCACGAAGCGCGTCCGCACGCGGGCCAGGTCGCCTGCGCGGCCGAGATGCGGCGGCTGCTGGGCATGCACCAGACGCCGAAGCCGGGTCGCCGGATCCAGGACCCGTTCGGGTTGCGGGCGTTTCCGCAGGTGCAGGGCCCGGCACTGGACGCGATCCACTACCTGCGGGACGTCCTCGCCGTCGAGATCAACGCGAGCACCGAGAACCCGATGATCTCGACGGTCCACAACGACGCCTACCACCACGCGCACTTCCACACGGCGTACGTGTCGACGGCGCTGGACCAGGCGCGGGCGACCGTGCACCAGGTGGCGGAGCTGTCGGTGGCGCGCCTCGGCGACCTGGTGGAGCCGGAGTTCACCGGGCTGCGGCCGTTCCTGGCGGCCGGGCCGCCGGGCAGCTCGGGCGTGATGATCCTGGAGTACGTGGCGCACGACGCGCTGACGGAGCTGCGCCAGGCGGCGCTGCCGGCCACCCTCGGCACGGCGGTGGTCTCCCGCGGCATCGAGGACCACGCGAGCTTCTCGACGCAGGCGGCCCGCGCGGCGACGGCGGCATGTTCGGCCTACCAGCAGGTGCTGGCGTGCGAGCTGGTGGCGGCGGTCCGGGCGTTGCGGATGCGGGAGGCGGACCTGGTGGAGCTGCCGGTCCGCGACGCCTTCGAAGCGGCGTCGGAAGTGCTGGATCCCGGTCTCGACGACCGGCCGCTCACCGACGACATCGCCGCCGCGGGCGGGGTCTTGGACGTGCTGGCCCGGATCTAGCCGTGAACCCGGATCGCCTGTTCCGCCAACAACGGGGGCAGATGGCCTCACGACAGGCAGGCGGTTCCTTGAGTTCACCAGGTGAAGGCGGGGCGGACGCGGATGTCATCACCGCGTCGCTGGAGCACCCCGAGCGGTTCGCGGCGGTCTTCGACCGCCACGCCCCGCACATCCACCGCTACCTCGCCCGGCGGCTCGGCGGCCAGACGGCCGACGACCTGATGGGCGAGACGTTCCTGATCGCGTTCGGCGGGCGCGCCCGCTACGACCCGGCGTTCCCGAGCGCGCGGCCGTGGCTCTACGGCATCGCCACCAACCTCGTCGGCCAGCGCCGCCGGGAAGAGGCCCGCGAATACCGGCTGCGCGCCGCTCTCGGGCCGCCCGCCGAGCAGGACGGCCACGCGGACCGGGTCGCCGAGCGCGTGACCGCCCAGGCGATGCACGGCCGGCTGGCCGCCGCGCTGGCCGGGCTGGCCCGCGGGGACCGCGACGTCCTGCTGCTGATCGCCTGGGAGGGCCTGACCTATGAGGAGGTCGCGACCGCGCTGGGCATCCCGGTCGGCACCGTCCGATCGCGCTTGAACCGGGCCCGCCGGAAGGTCCGCACCGCGCTGGCACCCGAGGAGGTCTCGAACCATGGATGAGATGCAGCTGCTGCGCGACTTCGCCGGCCCCGCCGAGCTGCCGGGGCGTGAAGGCCTGGCCCGGAAGCGGGCGGAACTGCTCGCCGCCACGGCCTCGGCTCGTCCCCGGCACCGGTGGGTGTTCCGGAGCGGGGTCACGGCCGCCGGGCTCGCCGCGGCCGCGGCCGCCGTCGTCGTCCTGACTCCGGCCGGGCCCCCGGTCTCGCCGGCGCCCGAGCCCGAGCCGGTGCGCATCCTGCACGCCGCGGCCGCGAAGGCGCGCGCCCTGCCGGACGTCGTCCCGCGGCCGGACCAGTTCGTCTACACGAAGACACGGCTGGCGGACGGGCGGGCGAACGAAACGTGGGCGTCGGTGGACGGCACCCACGACGGGCTGCAGTTCCTCTACGGCCACGAAGCCTCGCTGGCAGGCTGCCGCGACGGGAAGCGCGTGCAGCACGAGAGCCACGGGAGGACGGTGACGAACCGGTGCGTGCCGCACCCCGCCGTCCCCGCGGACCTGCCCACGGACGCCGACGCCATGCTCGCCTACCTGCACCGGAGCACCTACGGCGAAGGTGACACGCTGCACGATCTCGGCCGCGAGGTCGTCGGCCTGGCCGGCGGTTACCTGCGCCCGGAGGTGCGGGCCGCGCTCTACGAGGCCGTGGCGAAGGTGCCCGGCCTGGTCGCCCGCGCGGACGCGAAGGACGCCACCGGCCGGACCGTCCTCGGCCTCGGCTGGGCCGGCACGACGGAGCACGGCATCGGCAACCAGGACGAGTTCCTGTTCGACCCGGTCACCTTCGCCTACCTCGGCTCCGGGGCCGAGGTGGTGGTGAGCCAGGCCATCGTCGACGCGGTGCGGCAGCGGCCCTGAACGCGCGAAGGGCCGCCCCGGGAGTTCCCGGAGCGGCCCTTCGACACGGACGACTCAGCCGAAGAAGACTTCGGCTTCCTGGTAGCGCTCGACCGGGACCGTCTTCAGCTCGGCCGTCGCCTCGGACAGCTTGACGCGGACGATGTCCGTGCCCTTGAGGGCGACCATCACGCCGAAGTCGCCGTCCGCGACCGCGTCGACCGCGTTGAGGCCGAAGCGCGTCGCCAGGACGCGGTCGTAAGCCGTCGGGGTGCCGCCGCGCTGGACGTGGCCCAGGACCACCGCGCGGGACTCCTTGCCGGTGCGGTGGGCGATCTCGTCGGCCAGCCAGGTGCCGATGCCGCCGAGGCGGACGTGCCCGAAGGCGTCCTTCTCGCCCGTGAGCAGCTTCTCCTCGCCGCCCTCGGGCAGCGCGCCCTCGGCGACGACGATGATCGGCGCGAATTCCTTCTCGAAGCGGCGCTCGACCCAGGAGACGACCTGGTCGACGTTGAAGTGCTTCTCCGGCACCAGGATGACGCTCGCGCCGCCGGCCAGGCCGGAGTGCAGCGCGATCCAGCCGGCGTGCCGGCCCATGACCTCGACGACCAGCGCGCGGTGGTGCGACTCGGCCGTGGTGTGCAGCCGGTCGATCGCCTCGGTCGCGATGGAGACCGCGGTGTCGAAGCCGAAGGTGTAGTCGGTGGCGCCCAGGTCGTTGTCGATCGTCTTGGGGACACCGACGACCCCGATGCCGTCGTCGGTCAGCCGCTTCGCGACGCCGAGGGTGTCCTCGCCACCGATCGCGATCAGCGCGTCGACGCCCTGGTCGGCGAGGACCTGCTTGATCTTGTCGACGCCGCCGTCGACCTTGTACGGGTTGGTGCGCGAGGACCGCAGGATGGTGCCGCCGCGGGTGAGGATGTCCTCGACGTCGTTCAGGCCCAGCGGGCGGCTGTCGCCGGTGAGCGGGCCGTTCCAGCCGTTGCGGAAGCCCACGAAGTCCCAGCCGTGCACCTCGATGCCCTTGCGCACCACCGCGCGGATCACCGCGTTGAGCCCCGGGCAGTCGCCGCCGCCGGTCAGCACACCGACACGCATGAGAAGCCTCCGTCTGTTCTCGGGAGATGACAGTCACATTTCGTCAGACGTCAGCGTAGCGGCTCTCGTCTTGATCGGTGCAGCCCCTACCACCTGCCGGATCGGTCCGGGTGACGGCTGTGCTACGTTGAGCCCGTGCAGCGCTATTTCTGGTTTACGAAGCCGGCCCCGGGTGGGCGCGGCGGCGTGAACCTGCGCTGACCTCCCACCCCGAGCCGGATCTCCAACCGGCTCGGCGAGTCCCCCGCGGGTCGGTGTCCACCAGGAAGGAACACCCCCGCCATGACGCTCTCCGCCGGACCGGCCACCATCGGTGACCTCGACGCCGCGCGCACCACGTCGATCAGTCCGCTCATTTCGCCCGCGCTGCTGCGCGAAGACCATCCGGTCGACGCCGCGGTCGCGAAGGTGGTGCGCCACGGCCGCGCCGAAACGGTCGACATCCTCGAAGGCCGCGACGACCGGCTCCTGGTCGTGGTCGGCCCGTGCTCGGTCCACGACCCCGAGGCGGCCCTCGACTACGCCCGCAGGCTGGCCGCGAAGGCCGAGGAGCTGCGCGGCGAGCTGCACATCGTGATGCGCGTGTACTTCGAGAAGCCGCGCACGACGCTGGGCTGGAAGGGCCTGATCAACGACCCGGACCTCGACGGCACGTTCGCCGTCAACAAGGGCCTGCGGATGGCCCGCAAGCTGCTGCTCGACGTCTCGGCGCTGGGCCTGCCGGTGGGCTGCGAGTTCCTCGACCCGATCACGCCGCAGTTCATCGCGGACATCGTGACCTGGGGTTCGATCGGCGCCCGGACTGCGGCCAGCCAGGTCCACCGCCAGCTGTGCAGCGCGCTGTCGATGCCGGTGGGCATCAAGAACTCGACGGAGGGCGACGTCCAGGTGGCGATCGACGCCACCCGCGCGGCGGCGGCCAGCCACGTGTTCCCGGGCATCAACACGGATGGTTTGGCGGCGCTGCTGACGACATCGGGCAACCCGGACTGCCACGTGATCCTCCGCGGCCACAACGGCGGCCCGAACTACGACGCGGCCACGGTCGCGGACACGTTGGGGCGCCTGGCGAAGGCGGGCCTGCCGGAGCGGGTGATCATCGACGCGTCGCACGGCAACAGCGGCAAGGACCACGTGCGGCAGGGTGCGGTGGTGTCCGAGCTGGCGACGCGGCTCGCCGCGGGTGAGCGCGGGATCGCCGGGCTGATGATGGAGAGCTTCCTGGCGGGCGGGCGGCAGGAGCTTTCGCTGGGGCGGGCTTCGGAGCTGACCTACGGGCAGTCGATCACGGACGCTTGCCTGGCCTGGGACGACACGGCGCCGCTGCTGGACGAGCTGGCCTCGGCGATGCGGGCGCGCCGCTGAGAGGTTGCTGGACGAGCTGGCCTCGGCGGTGCGGGCGCGCCGCTGAGAGGTCCCCGGCCTGGGGGTCCCCCGGTTTTTACGTTACCGGGGACCCCCGACAGTTCCGGGGTGTTGTCAGGCTGTCTTGGCGCGGTGCCCACCACCCCGAAGCCTGAATTGTCACTACGGCCGGTGGTACCGCGTCAAGGCGGGAAAGCGTGCCTTGACCCGGCACCACCGTCCGCGTGCTGGCTTCGGATCGGGGTGGCGGGGCAGGTCTGGGTGGGGTGCCGGTTGGGTCGTCCGCGTTCCGTTCGGGTCGGTGAGGCAATCGGCAAAGGCGCTTCGCGCCTTCCCGAGCTCCGCCCTCCGCGGCCGGCCGGGGTCAGCGGCGTGGGAAGTAGCTCTCGATGACTTCCCACCGGGCCAGGTTGTGCTTTGCGTCCGCCAGGGCGTCGTGCTGGTCGGTCGGCGCTGCCGGGAGCTTCGGCTTTCCGGCGTCCTCCCAGCGCTGGCGCAGATCTCGCGTGAACCTCGGCAGCTGCCGGGGCAGCGCCGGCATCGGGCCCCACAGCTGGGCCAGGGCCACATGGTCGTACGCCGCGAACCAGGCCCACAGCTCGATCCCGCCCGGCGGCTTGCCGAAGAACTCCAGCAGGTCCGCGCGGATCTTCTCCCGGCTTCGCCAGGCCCGGTCGGCCGGGGACGGGAGCTTGTCCAGGACGTTGTCCCGGACCCACGGCCCCGCCTTCGAAGGGTCGAACTCCGTCGAGACCGCGTAGAACTCGCGGCCCCGCTCGTCGACCACCCCGATCGACACCAAATCGATCGTCACGCCGTCTTCGATGAACTCGGTGTCGTAGAAAAAACGCACTGGTGAACAGTAGTGGGTCAGCCGACCTTGGAATCCGGCACCCGGGCCGCGTCGCGGGCGGACGGCTGGGCGGGCACCGCGGGCTTGACCCCGGCCGCCTCCGCCGCCAGCAGCTCCTTCGCCTTGGCCGCGTAGATGTCGACGTACTCCTGGCCCGACAGCTCCATCAGGGCGTACATGATCTCGTCCGTGATCGACCGCTCGATGAACCGGTCGCCCGCCAGCCCCTCGTACCGGGAGAAGTCCAGGGGCTTGCCGAACCGGACCTCGAGCCGTCGCGGCCACCACATCTTCGAGCCGATCGGGTTGACCTTGTCCGTGCCGATCATCGCCACCGGGACCACGACGCCGCCGGACTCCAGGGCGATCCGGGCGACGCCCGTCTTGCCCTTGTACAGGCGGCCGTCCGGGGAGCGGGTGCCCTCCGGGTAGATACCGAGCAGGTGCCCCTCGCGGACCAGGCGGGTCGCCGTGTCCAGCGCCGCCTGGGCGGCGTTGCCGCCGGACCGGTCGATCGGGAACTGGCCGACGCCGGTGAAGAACCACTTCTTGAGCGTGCCCTTGAAGCCCGGCTCGGTGAAGTACTCGGACTTGGCCGGGAAGGTCACCTTGCGCTTGACCCGCAGCGGCATGAAGAACGAGTCCGCGACCGCCAGGTGGTTGCCGGCCAGGATCGCGCCGCCCGTCTCGGGGATGTTCTCCGCGCCGACGACCTTGGTCGGCCAGAGCGTCTTGAGCAGCGGTCCGAGGAACACCCACTTCATGAGCCAGTACAGCACCGGTGCCTCAGTCCTCCATCGCAGCCGCAGCCCCTGTCACCCGAGACGAACAGCCTACGAACACCGGCGGCCGCCGCACAACGCCGACCACCCGGTTACCACTTCGGCAGCGATCGATCTCACAGCGAATTCCGGGCCCGGGCGGAGCCCCACAAGGTCCGCCGGGCGTGAGAGCATGGACGGACTGCACCGCTCACACGGAAGGCGATCGCATGGGCGTGCTCGCCGGCGCGGAACCGTTCGGCCACACCGGTTCGGCCGAAACCGGGTTCCTGCTCTGCCACGGGTTCACCGGTACTCCGGCGAGCATGCGGGCCTGGGGTGACCACCTGGCCGGCGCCGGGTTCACGGTGCGCTGCCCGCTGCTGCCGGGCCACGGCACCCGCTGGCCGGACCTCAACCGCACGACGTGGGAGGACTGGTACGGCGCCGTCCGCGAGGCCCTCCTCGCGCTGCTCGCGACCTGCAAGACCGTCTTCGTCGGCGGTCTCTCCATGGGCGGCACGCTCACCCTGCGCCTGGCCGAGGAGTTCGGCGACCGGATCGCCGGGATCGTCCTGGTCAACCCGTCGGTGACGCGGCTGAAGTGGGACACGAAGCTGCTGCCGGTGCTGGGCCGGATCGTGCCGTCGGTGCCGGCGATCGCGAACGACATCAAGAAGCCGGGCGAGACGGAGCTGGCCTACCCGCGCACGCCGGTGCGCGCGGCGGCGAGCCTGGCGAAGCTCTGGGCGGTCGTGCGCGCCGATCTGGCCAAGGTGACGCAGCCGGTGCTGCTGCTGCACTCGTCGGTCGACCACGTCGTCGAGCCGGTGAACTCGCAGCTGGTGCTCCGGGGCGTCTCGAGCACCGACGTCACCGAGGTCGTGCTGGAGGACAGCTACCACGTGGCGACGCAGGACAACGACGCCGAAGTGATCTTCACCCGCAGCGTCGAGTTCGCGAAGGCGCACGCCGCCCAGCCCGAGGAGACCGCATGAGCCGGGGGAAGGACGGGCCGGAGGACGTCGACGCGACGTTCGCCGAGATCGTCGCGGACCTGCGCGCCGGTGGGTTCGGGCTCCCCGAAGAGGACACCGCGGACACGGCCGACACCACGGGAGCCGCCGGAGCCGAGTCGCGCAAGACACCCGAGCGGCCCGCCGACCCGCCGGCCGCCGACAGCCCGCCCGAGCCCGGCTGGCGCTCCGGGGGCACGTCGTGGGACACCACGATGTTCTCCGACGACCCGGCCGGCGACGACGAGCACTACGTCCCGCCGGAGCCGCCGCCGCTGCCCCGGCCGAAGCTGGGCGCGTTCCTCATCCTGCTGCTGTTCCTGTCCGGGCTGTTCCTGCTGATCCTGCCCGGCGCGATCGGCGTCGGCCCGACGGTGGCGACGCCGCTGGGCATCCTCGCGCTCGCGACGGCGATCGCGCTGCTGCTGCTCCGCGTGCGCCAGGGGCCGCCGCCCGGCGCGGATCCCAGCAACGGCGCCCAGGTCTGACCCCCGGACGGCGATGCACATCGAGTTCAGTCCTTCGCGGCGATCGACCGTCGGCGCGGAATGGGAGCTCGGCCTGGTCGACCGCCGCAGCGGCGAGCTGTCGTCGGTGGCCGAGCTGATCCTCGAGGCCGTCCGGCCCGACGGGCAGGACGAGCACCCGAAGATCAAGCAGGAGCTGCTGCTCAACACGATCGAGATCATCACCGGGGTCTGCGACACGATCGCCGAGGCCAAGGCCGACCTGGCCGACTCGCTCGACGTCGTGCACGGCGTCGCCGACCCGCTCGGCGTCGAGATGTTCTCGGCGGGGACGCACCCGTTCTCGAACTGGTACCAGCAAAAGGTCACCGACAAGGAGCGCTACGCCAAGCTGATCGACCGGACCCAGTGGTGGGGACGGCAGATGCTGATCTACGGCGTCCACATCCACGTCGGGGTCGATCACCGCGAGAAGGTGCTGCCGGTCCTGGACGCGCTGCTCAACTACGCGCCGCACCTGCAGGCACTGTCGGCGTCGTCGCCGTACTGGGGTGCCGAGGACACCGGGTACGCGTCGAACCGGGCGCTGATGTTCCAGCAGCTGCCGACGGCCGGGCTGCCGTTCCAGTTCCGGAAGTGGGCGGAGCTGGAGAGCTACGTCGAGGACATGTTCACCACCGGCGTGATCGACCACTTCTCGGAGATCCGCTGGGACATCCGGCCGTCGCCGAAGCTCGGCACGATCGAGATGCGCGTCTGCGACGGCCTGCCGACGCTGGAGGAGGTCGGCGCGATCGCGGCGCTGACGCAGTGCCTGGTGGACGACTTCGTCGAGCGCCTGGAGGATGGCGAGATCCTGCCGACCCTGCCGCCGTGGCACGTCCAGGAGAACAAGTGGCGCGCGGCCCGCTACGGCACGGACGCGATCGTCATCCTGGACGCGGCCGGGCGCGAACGGCTGGTCACCGACGACATCGCCGACCTGCTGGACCGGCTGGAGCCGGTGGCGCGGCGGCTGGACTGCGTGGCCGAGCTGCGGGACGTCGAGACGATCCTGCGCTACGGGCCGAGCTACCGGCGGCAGCGCGCGGTCGCCGAGCAGCACAAGGGCAGCCTGAAGGCCGTGATGGCGTCGCTCGTCGCCGAGATGCGCGACGGGATCGCGCGGGTTTAGAGCTCGTCGAGCTGCCTGCGGAGCGTGCCGGGGCCCATGATCGAAGCGCCGAGCGCTTCGACGCGCCGTTTCAGTTCGCGGTCGGCCGTCGCGACCAGGACGTTCGCCTGCTGCTGGGCGACGACCTCGACGATCTTCGAGTCGCCGTCGGTGTCCGCGGCGACGACCTCGACCCCCGGGGTGCCGGTGACGTGCTTGGCCTGGCCTTCGACGACCAGGATGATGCGCGGCCACCAGGTCACCGCCGCGTCGTCCGGGTCGGGAACGCCGGCTTCGGCGAGCTTGGCGAGCTGATCGCGGAGGCGCTCGGCGGCGCCGTGCCGGTCTCGCCACCAGCCGTCCGGGCGCGAGCCGACGACGTTGGCGGCGTCGACGACCAGGACGAGTTCGCGGCCGACGCGGTCGCGCAGGTCCGGCCAGGCGGCGGCGAAGTCGCGGTGGAGCGGGTAACCGGGGACGTCGTCGGGATCCACCCAGCGCACCTCCGCACTTTCGGTGTTGGCGACGCGCGCTTCGGCGCCGTCGGCGAGGGCGAGGACGGTGGTGTAGCTCCAGTCGCCGTGGTCGACGACGGAGGCGGAGACGGCGCGGAAGGCCTCGGCGGGGACGGAGGTCTCCTCGAAGGCTTCGCGCGCGGCGGCGGTCCGGGCCGTTTCGCCGGCTTCGATGGCGCCTCCGGGCAGCGCCCAGGTGCGGCCGTGGTGCACCCACCAGGCGCGGCGCTGCAGGAGGACGCCGCGGGCGGGGTCGACGAGCAGCAGCCCGGCGGCACCGTAGCGGCCCCAGTGCAGGTGCCCGCCGGCACAGCGGACGAAGACGCTCGCGGACGGGGGACTCACCGGTCCAGCCTGTCACACTCTCCGGCGTGACCCGGTTCGATCAGCTCAAGCCCACCTTCTGGGACGCCAGCCCCGGCGAGCCCCTGGACGCCCGCGCGTTCGCCCACGCCGGCCGCGAGCTGGGGGTCCGGCTGCCCCTCGAGCTCGGCGAGCTGCTGGGCCTGCGCAACGGCGGCACGGTGGCGGCCGCGTTCGACGCCTTCCCGACGAGCGAGCCGACGTCGTACAGCGGGACGCACGTGCCGTTCGACCACCTGCTCGGCGTCGGCGGGCGGTTGTCGATCCTGGACTCGCCGTACCTGAGCACCGAGTGGGACCTCCCGAAGCGGGTGGTGGTGCTGTCCGGCGACGGGCACACGTGGATCGCCCTGGACTACCGCCGGTCGTCGGAGCCGTCGGTGACGTGGTTCGACGTGGAGCTGGCGTCGGAGCTGGCGCTGGCGCCGACGTTCCGCGCGTTCGCCGAGGGGCTGGTGCCGTCGGGGGACTTCCCGGAGGAGTGAGCGCGGCTGCCGATGACCGCGGTCAGGAGGATGCCGAGGCTGAGGCCGCCGAGGAGGATCCCGGCCACGACCGGAGTCGGCACGAGGGGCTTGATCAGGAACTGCCCGACCAGCATCCAGCCGAAGATCACGAGCCCGGCTGGGAGCAGGTTCGTCCGCCGGCCGCGCACCTTCCGCCGCAGCAGGACACCGGCCGCCATCAGGGCCGCGCCTCCGATCCCGATCCACACGTCCGCCGGCATGCGCGCTCCCTCCCCGGGTCGGCTACCGGGTACCCGATCGGGGGGCGGGTGACACGGGCCCGCCACCCCCTCCAGGGGTTCGGTGCCGACGATCATCCGGGCGTTGTACCGCGGCGGGACCGACCAGCCCCACGCCGCCCAAGAGCGGGCCGCCCGGCCTGAGCACGACCGGTCGCGATCGCCCGCTGATCGAGCGCACCGCCCGCCACGTCATGCTGCCGCGCCATCCCCGCGGGGCCCGCCCCCCGACTTCCACGCTACCGGGGACCACCGACAGTTCCGCGTGATCGGAGCGCCCAGCGCGACCGCCGTCCACAAGATCAGACCGGGGTCTTCGCCGCCTCCAGGGCCAGCGCGGCCGCTCCGACGATCGCCGTGTCGTCGCCCAGGTGGGCCGTCCTGATGCGGGCCAGCGGGCGGTGCCGGGCCCCCGTGATCGTGCCCGCGTAGTGCTCGCGGGCCTCGTCCAGGAACAACGGTGCCGACTCCGACACTCCCCCGCCGATCACGATGATCTCCGGGTCGAACACGTCCGCCACCAGGGCCAGGCCCTCGCCGAGCCACTTGGCCAGCTCGGCCATCGCCAGCTGGGCGATCGGGTCGCCGTCGCGGGCCGCCCCGGCCACCCGGCGGCCCGTCACCGAACCCGGGTCGCCCGCCACCTGGGGGGCCAGCACCGTCGAGCGGCCCGGGTGCCGGGCCAGCAGCTCCACCGCCGTCGCCGCCAGGGCCGTTCCGCTGCAGTACCGCTCCCAGCAGCCGTACTTGCCGCACGGGCACGGCCGCCCGCCGCGGACCACCGTCAGGTGGCCCAGCTCCGGCGCCACGCCGTACGCGCCCCGGTACAGCTTGCCGTCCAGCAACAACCCCGCGCCGATGCCCGTTCCCAGCGCCACCAGGGCCGCCACCTGGGCACCGCGGGCCGCGCCGAAGCGGTGCTCGCCCACGATCGCCGAATTGACGTCGTGCTCCAGCAGCACCGGCAGGCCGACGCGCTTTTCGATCCGGTCCGCCACCGGAGCGCCGCGCCACGCCAGGTGCGGCGCGAACATCACCGATCGGCGGTCGCGGGCCACGAACCCGGCCACCGCCAGCCCGACCCCGGCCACGTCGTGACGGTTGCGCAGGTCCTCGACGACGCCGGCGATGGCGTCCTCCAGGGCACCTTCTTCGGTCGGCGTCGCGACCCTGGCCGTGTCGAGCAGGGAGCCGCGTTCGTCCACCACGCCGGCCCGGATGCTCGTCCCGCCGACGTCCACCCCTATCGTCCGCACTCAGCTCTCCCACTCGTCGCGCCGGCGGACGGCGATGTGCTGCACCCGCGGCGAGGTCCGCGGGTCCGCGGGCCGCGGCGCGGGCCGGAACCCGGGCATGTGCACGCCTTCTTGCGGCTCCCAGCGGTCCGCGAGCACCGCACGCAGCAGGGCGACCAGCTGCGCGAGCTGCTCGGCCAGCCGCGCGACCAGCTCGGGCCGTTCCCCCCGCACCACCGCGACGATCGCACACAGCGGGCACCAGCCGCACGCCGAACCGTCCGGTTTCGCCTCGTCAGGGGTTGCGTGATCACCGGGGCCGGGGGCTCCGCCACCTGGAAACCCGCCGTGGCCGGCCGCGAGCACCCCTTCGAGCCACGGCGCCGCCTTCTCCGCGACCATCTCGGCGAGCAGGCGGATCTCCTCCGCCAGCCGCGGCCCGTGTTCCTCTTCGCTCACCCGCGTCCCCGGTTCCCGGCCAGGTGCACGACCAGGCCGTCGGCGTCGGATTCCGCGCCGGTGATCCGGCACGGCCGCAGCGGCTCCGGCAGGGCGATGAGCCTGCGGAAGCCGTCCACGGTGATCGCCAGGTCGTCGTCGACGCGGGCGAGGTCGACCTCGGCGTCCCGCGCGAGCGGGATCGCGACGCGCAGGGTGTAGCCGCCGGCGGCGGGCCGCACGCGCAGCAGCGGGGTGACGGGCGTGCCGTTGCCCGCGAGGGGGTCTTCGCCGCGGTAGAGCTCGGCGGCGATCTCCAGTAGCGCGGGCAGCCCGACCGGCTCGACGGCGCGGTGCTCCACGCGGGCGATCGGCGCGATCCCGGCCGCGGCGAGCTCGGCGAGCACGGCGTCCTGCTGCGTCCGGCGCGTGCGCAGCCAGGACGCGGCGCCACCGCGCCAGAGGCCGGGCGCCGGCATCAGCCGGTTGGCGATCAGGCCGTCGACGGCGATGCCGCGCAGGGCCAGGGAGCTGAGCGTGCGCCGCGCCTCGGCGACGACCACCCGCTCGGGCGTGAGGACCAGCCGGACGGTCGTCACCGACGGGTCGGTGAGCAGGGCGCGCAGGCCGTCGAGGTGGGCGCCGAGGCGGCGGATCGGCTCGCTGACGCGGCGGCCGAACACGCGGGTCAGGTAGCCGGAGACGGCTTCGGGCAGGGCGAGCAGCCGCAGCGTCTCGGCCGTCGGCCCGCAGTCGACGACGACGGTCTCCCACGGCCCGTCCTCGGCCAGCCGCCGGACCTCGGTGAGGGCGAGCAGCTCGTCGACCCCGGGCAGCACGGTGAGCTCTTCGGCGTCCAGCGTGTCGAGCCCCGCGCCGGCCAGTACCGCCCGCAGCTCGCCGCGCAACCCTTCCCAGGTGGCGTCCACCAACGTGCGCGAATCGACCTGCACGCCGGACAGCAGCGAGTCCACTTCGGACGGTTCGGCGCCGAGCGGGCTGCCGAAGGCGTCGCCCAGCGAGTGCGCCGGGTCGGTGGACACGACGAGGGTCTTCCTGCCGCGGGCGGCGAGGGCGGCGCCGGTGGCCGCGGCCAGCGTGGTCTTCCCGACACCCCCCTTGCCGGTGCACAGCAGGATCCGCACGCTAGCCCTCGGCCCGCTTCTTGAGCTCCTTCAGCGCGGTGTCCATGACCATCTTCTCGGCCTTGCGGCGCAGCAGGCCGATCATCGGCAGCGCCAGTTCGACCGACAGCGTGTAGGTGACCCGCGTCCGGCCGCCGAGGTCGGCCAGCGCGTAGCGGCCGTTCTGTGCCTTCTGCATCTGGCCCTTGACCAGGTGCCAGCTGACGCCCAGGCCGTCATCGTCCCAGTCGTACTCGAGGGTGTAGACGTCCTTGATCGGGCCCGCGTCCAAGGTCAGCTTGACCTGCTTGGCCCGGCCCTCGCCGTCGGTGTCGAGGACCTCGGTCTGCCGGACGGCCTTGGCCCATTCCGGGTACGCGGGGAAGTCGGCGATCACGGCCATCACCCGGCTGGGCTCGGCGTCGACCTCGATGGACTGTGTGGACTGCTCGGCCATGGGTCGAAGCGTAGCCGCCGCGGTTGGTCACCAGCGCAGCACGTAGGGCTGCCCGGTCTCCTTGAAGTGACCCACGTTACGGCACTCGGTCAGGCCGACCCGGGCGCGGGCGGCCAGGGGCTGGTGCACGTGCCCGAACACCGACCAGCGCGGCCGCTGGGCCCGGATCAGCGCCAGCAGCGCCGTCGAGCCGATCTCGCTGCGGCGCGCCACGACGTCGTAGGTCAGCTCCGGCAGGGCCGGCGGGCCGTGCGTGCAGAGGACGTCGACGTCGGTGAGCGCGGCGACACTCGCGTCGTAGTCCTCGCGAACCCGCAGGTAGGGGCGCCAGGCGGCGCCCTTGCGGGGCCGCGGGACGACGCCGTCGGGCAGCAGCGCGCCGCCGACGAACCCGAACCGCAGGCCGCCGATCTCCGCCACCTCGCCGTCGAGCACGTGCACGCCCTCGCCGGTGAACTCCGGCCACAGCGCCGGGGTGTCGACGTTGCCGGGGGTGGCGTAGGTGGGCGCGGTCATCGCCGCGAACAGCGTCGCGTACTGGGCGCGGACGGCTTCGTCGACCGCGGCGGCCGGGTCGTCGAGGGTCGCCCAGAGCGTGCGCGAGAAGGCAACGGTTTCGTCACGGGTGCCCTCGCGGCGCAGGCGGGCGAACTCGCCGACCTTCTCCGCGCCGAACAGGGCACCCATGATGCCCTTTTCGTGGTCGTGGTAGTCGACGAAGTCGATCAGGTCGCCGAGCACGACCAGGGCGTCGGCCCCGTCCCCGGCGCGCTTGAGCGCGTCGGCGTTGCCGTGCACGTCCGAGACGACGTGTACCCGCACCCGTGCTCCCCTAGTTCTCGCCGCGCGGAGGGACGCCGGGCTCGCGCCCGTCCTCCAGGATCTCCTTGAGCCCGAGCGCGATCGCCTTGGCCGCGCGGGCCCGCCGGTCGAACTCCCGACGCAGGTCGCGCGGCGCCAGCGCACGGGGCGCCCCGGCCGCGTCGGCGGGGGTCGCCCGCAGGAAGTAGTGCAGCAGGGTGCCGTCGAGCACCGGCTCGAGCCAGACCTCCATGGTACCGACGAGGGCACCCGTCACGGTCCAGCGCAGGCCCTTGTCCCCCCGGTCGGTGTAGACCTCGAGGACCAGGTCGGGCCAGTAGCGCCGCCAGGAGGCCGGCTCGGCGAAGACCGCGGCCACGGTGGCCGGCGGAACGGCGAGGAACGTCTCGTCGACGATGTCGAGTGAGGGTGGCGCGTTCACGTGCGAAGAATGTCACGGCCTCGCCTCGCGGCGGCGATCAGCATGGTCTTAAGGTGCTCACCACGCTAAGTTGACTGGCGGGTAACAGCGGTGTCACCTGCCGCACGCGTTGAACACGGAGGTCCACGTGCGCGAATACAGCGCTCCCGCCGGCAAGCCGGTGGCCGACGACGAAAACATGTCCGACGTCGTCTGGGCGAACGCCGAGCGGTTCTCCGACGTGGTGAGCTTCCGCCGCCAGGTCGAGGGCAGCTGGCTGGACGTGACCGCCAAGGAGTTCGCGGCCGAGGTGCTGGCCGTGGCGAAGGGCATGGCCAAGGCCGGGATCGGCCGCGGCGACCGCGTCGCGATCATGTCGAAGACCCGCTACGAGTGGACGCTGATCGACTTCGCGATCTGGGCGGCCGGCGCGGTCACCGTGCCGATCTACGACACGTCCTCCCCGGAGCAGGTGCACTGGATCCTTTCCGACTCGGCCGCGAAGGGCGTCTTCGTCGAGACGAACGCCCACGCCGCGGCGGTCGACGAGGTCCGGGACCGGCTCACCGAGCTGGCCGGCACCTGGCAGATCGAGGGTGACTCCCCCGCCGTCGAAGAGCTGTCGGCCCTGGGCGCGTCGCTCTCGGACGACGAGCTGCACGACCGGCGCCGCGAGGTGTCCGCGGACGAGCTCGCCACCATCGTCTACACCTCGGGCACCACCGGCCGCCCCAAGGGCGTCGAGCTGACCCACCGCAACCTGCTGGCCGAGATCCGCGCCGACATCGAGGCGTTCCCGCAGCTGATGGAGCAGGGCAACTCGCTGCTGTGCTTCCTGCCGCTGGCGCACGTGCTGGCCCGCGCGATCGCCGTCACCGCGCTGACCGCCCGGGTCACCCTCGGGCACACCCCGGACGTCAAGAACCTGGTCGCCGACCTAGGCACGTTCCGGCCGACGTTCGTCGTCGCCGTGCCGCGCGTGTTCGAGAAGGTCTACAACTCGGCGAAGCAGAAGGCGCACAGCGAGGGCAAGGGCAAGATCTTCGACGCCGCCGAGGCCACCGCGGTCGCCTACAGCGAGGCGCAGGACAAGGGCGGCGCGGGGCTGGGCCTCAGGCTGAAGCACCTGGCGTTCGACAAGCTGGTCTACGGCAAGCTGCGCGCGGCCCTCGGCGGCCGTTGTGTGGCGGCGGTGTCCGGCGGCGCCCCGCTGGGAGCGCGCCTGGCGCACTTCTTCCGCGGCATCGGCGTCCCGGTGTTCGAGGGCTACGGCCTGACCGAGACGTCCGCGGCGGCGAACGTCAACACGCAGACGGCGTTCCGCGTGGGCACGGTCGGCAAGCCGGTCAACGGCACGTCGGTCCGCATCGCCGGCGACGGTGAGGTGCTGCTCAAGGGCGACGTCGTGTTCCGGGCGTACTACAACAACCCGCAGGCGACGAAGGAAGCGCTCACCGACGGCTGGTTCCACACCGGCGACCTGGGCGAGCTGGACGCGGACGGGTTCCTGAAGATCACCGGCCGCAAGAAGGAGATCATCGTGACGGCGGGCGGCAAGAACGTCGCCCCGTCCGGCCTCGAGGACACGATCAAGGCGTGCCCGCTGGTCAGCCAGGCCATGGTGGTCGGCGACCAGCGCCCGTTCATCGCGGCCCTGGTCACGGTGGACGAGGAGTACTTCCCGTCGTGGAAGTCCCAGCACGGCAAGCCGGCCGGCGCTTCGGTGGCGGACCTCGCCGCGGACCCGGACCTCCTCGCGGAGATCCAGGCCGCGGTGGACGAGGCGAACAAGTCGGTGTCCAAGGCCGAGGCGATCAAGAAGTTCACCGTGCTGGCGAACGACTTCACCGAGGCCGGTGGCGAGATCACGCCGAGCCTGAAGCTGAAGCGGAACGTGGTTTCGAAGAACTACGCGAACGACATCGAGGGCCTGTACAAGAAGTAGTCACCCGAGGGACCGCTGGGCCGCGATGAAGTCGCGGTACCAGCGGTAACTCGACCTCGGCGAGCGCTGCTGGGTCTCGTAGTCCACGTGGACCAAGCCGAACCGGTGCTTGTAGCCGTGGGCCCACTCGAAGTTGTCCAGCAGCGACCAGCAGAAGTACCCGCGCAGGTCCACCCCCGCCGCCGCCGCGGTGCGGGCCGCCTCGATGTGCTCGTTCAAGAAGCTGATGCGCTCGTAGTCCGCGAAATCGCTCCGGTCCGCGTACACGCACCCGTTCTCCGTCACGTATACCGGCGGCAGGCCGGGGTACCGGTTGTGCAGGCCGACCAAAGCTTCCGTCAGGCCCTCCGGCTCGACCGGCCAGCCCATGCCCGTGCGCGGGACGTCCGGCAGGCGCGTGGTGTCCACGCCGATGTCCGCCACCGTTCGCAGTGCCGGGTCCGGCTCGCGGTGGGGGGCGTCCGCCACGTGCACGCGGTAGTAGTAGTTCACGCCCAGGTAGTCCAGGGGCGCCGCGATGATCTCCAGGTCCTCTTCCCGGCGGAACGAGAAGTCCGAGACGCCGTCGAACATCGCCGACAGGCCCGGGGCGTAGCGGCCGCCGAACAACGGGTCGGTGAACTGCCTGCGCAGCAACGTGTCCTGACGCGCCGCCGCCGCCGTGTCCGCCGGCGAGTCCGTCACCGGGACCGCGGGTGACTGATTGAGGACGATGCCGAACTGGTGGGGCAGCGCCGCCCGCTCGCACATCGCCCGGACCGCCAGGCCGTGGCCGAGCAGCAGGTGGTGGGCGGCCGCCAGCGCGCCGTGTCCCTCCCGCGCCCCCGGCGCGTGGCGGCCTTCGCCGTACCCGGCCACCGCGCACGGGTACGGCTCGTTCAGCGTCGTCCAGAAGTCGACGACGTCGCCCAGTTCCTGGTGCACCAGCGCCGCGTACTCGGCGAACCGGTACGCCGTGTCGCGCGACCGCCAGCCACCCTCGTCCTCCAGGGCCTGGGGCAGGTCCCAGTGGTAGAGCGTCAGGAACGGCTCGATCCCCCGCTCCCGCAGGCCTTCCACCAGCCGCCGGTAGAAGGCCAGGCCCCGGCGTTCCGGCGCACCCCGGCCGGACGGCTGGATCCGCGGCCAGGACACCGAAAACCGGTAGCTGTCGACGCCCAGTCCGGCGAGCAGGTCGAGGTCCGCCTCCCAGCGGTGGTAGTGGTCGGCCGCCGGTTCGCCGGTGTGGCCGCCGGCCACCGCGCCGGGGACCGCCGCGAACGTGTCCCAGATGGACGGTCCACGGCCGTCGGCGGTCGTGGCGCCCTCGATCTGGAACGCCGAGGTCGCTACGCCCCAGCGGAAGGCGGGCGGGAAACTGCTGGTCACGGTCAACTCCGGAGGGTCAGCCCTTGAGCGCGCCCTGCATGATGCCGCCGACGATCTGGCGGCCGAACAGCAGGAACACGATCAGGACGGGGACGGTGCCGATGGTGGCGGCGGTGAGCACGAGCGTGTAGTCGGTGGTGTAGCCGCTGGCCAGAGTGGACAGTGCGGTTTGGACGGTCGGGTTCTCCGGCACCAGCACCACCAGCGGCCAGAAGAAGTCGTTCCAGGCCTGCATGAAGGTGAACAGCCCGAGCACCGCCGCGGCCGGGCGGGCGGCCGGCAGGGCCACGTGCCAGAACAGCCGCAGCGAGCCGCAGCCGTCCATCCGGCCGGCCTCCAGCAGCTCCAGCGGCAACGCGCGTTCGAAGTACTGGCGCATGAAGAACACGCCGAACGCGGTGACCAGGCCGGGCACGATCACCGCCTGCAGCTGCCCGGCCCACCCGAAGTCGGCCATCATCATGTACAGCGGGACGACGCCGAGCTCGGTCGGGATCGCCTGGGTGGCGACCACGACGAGCAGCAGCGCCGTCCGCCCGCGGAAGCGCATCTTGGCGAAGGCGAACCCGGCCAGCGTCGAGAACAGCACCACCGACACGGTGATCGTGCCCGCGACGATGAGCGAGTTGCCCAGCGCCAGCGCGAAGTCCGTCTCGTCGAAGACGCGGGCGATGTTCTCGAACAGGTGCCCGCCCGGCACCAGCACCGGCGGCACCTTCCCGACCGCCTCCGTCGTCTGCGAGGAGACGACGAACGACCAGTAGACCGGGAACGCCGAGCCGGCCAGGATCGCGATCAGCGCGGCGTAGGTCCACGGGCTCGCGACCCGCCGGGAGATCCGCCGCAGCCGCCCGGGGGAGGCGGCCGGCGGCGCGGGGGCCGCCGGGGTCAGCACGGTGGTCATGTCGCTCCTCAGTCCGTCGATATCCGCCGGGTCACCAGGTACGACAGGCCCGCGACGAGCATCGTGGCCACGGCCAGGATCAGCGCGATCGCCGAGCTGTAGCCGAAGTCGTACTTGGCGAAGCCCTGTTCGTAGAGGTAGAGCGCGGCGGTCTGGAACTGCCGGTCCGAGCCGCCGGTGGCGGCCGCCGTGCCCGGGTTGAACAGCAGCGGCTCGGCCAGCAGCCGCATGTTCCCGGTCGTCGCGATCACCGTCGAGAAGATGATCTGCGGCCGCAGCAGCGGCACGGTGATCCGCCAGAACTGCTGCCACCCCTTGGCCCCGTCGAGGGTGGCGGCCTCGTACATGCTCGACGGGATCGCCTGCATCGACGCCAGGAAGATCAGCGCGTGGTAGCCGGTCCAGCGCCACACGACCATCGCCGCGATGGCCGTGTGCGAGCTGGCCGTGCCGGCCTGCCAGTCGATCTGCCCGGCGCCGAACCAGCTCAGCACCCAGTTGACCAGGCCGAAGTCCCGGCCGAACAGCTGCGCGAAGATGATCGTCACCGCCGCCACCGAGGTGATGTTCGGCAGGATCATCCCCATCCGGAAGAACATCCGCCCGCGCAGCCGCCGGTTGAGCAGGTGCGCGATGCCCAGCGCGAACAGGATCTGCGGGATCGTGGTCAGCAGCCACAGGCTGACCGTGTTCCCCATCGAGTTCCAGAAGTACGGGTCGTGGAACAGCAGCTGCTCGTAGTTGCCGAACCCGATGAACTGCGCACCCTCGGCGTCGATGAGGTTCCGCTTCTGCAGCGACACGACCGCCGTGTACACCAGCGGGAACAGCCCGAAGACGCCGAAGATGAGGAAGTACGGGCTGATGAAGCCGAACGGCGACAGCTTGACGTCCCACTTCTGCCGCCGCTCGGCGAAGGTGAGTGCCATTACTTGATCTTCGCGACGTCACCGACCAGCTGCTGCCACGCCGCCGGGCCGTCCTGCTTGCCCTGCTCGACGCGCTGCATCGCGTTGCCGAATTCGGTCTGCACGTCACCGGCCTTCGGGCCCTGGTACTGCGGGTTCAGCTTCTTCGCCGCGTCGGTGAAAACCTTGCCCACCGGAGCGTTGTTGAAGAACGGGTTGGTGTAACCGGTGATCTTCGGGTCGTCGTACAGCGACGGCGCCGAGGGCAGCAGCCCCTTGCTGGTGAAGACCTTCGCCTGCTGCTCGGGCGCGGTCAGCCAGGCGGCGAGCTCGGCCGCTTCCTTGGTGTGCTTGCCCTGCTTGGGCACGGTCAGGTACGAGCCGCCCCAGTTGCCGCCGCCCCCCGGCACGGCCGCGACGTCCCACTTGCCCGCGGTGTCCGGCGCCTGGTCCTTGATCTTGGTCATCATCCACGCCGGGCAGGTGACGGTGGCGAACTGGCCCTGCGTGAAACCGGTGTTCCACTGCGGCGTGCTGTAGAGCAGGCCGGCGCTCAGGTTCGCCTTGACCGCGTCGACCACGAGGTCCCAGCCCTGGCGCAGCGCCGGGTTGCTGCCCACGATGATCTGGTCGTTCTGGTCGTAGTAGCCCTGCGGCGCCTGGCCGACGATCGCGTTGAGCACGGTCGGGCCGCCGTCCATGAACTTGACACCCTGGGGTGCCTGGGCCTGGAAGCGCTTGCCCGTCTCGAAGAACGCCTGCCAGGTGGGCCAGAGCGCGGAGACGGCGTCGCGGTCCTCGGGGAGCCCGGCGGTCTTGAACATGTCACGGCGGTAGCAGATGGCCAGGCCGCCGACGTCGGTGCCGTAACCGATCTGCTGCCCGCCCTTGCCCAGCGACGCGGCCCACTTCCAGCCGAGCCAACGGTCCTTGAGCTTGTCCCCGCCGACGGTGTTGAGGTCGACGAACTTGTCCGGCGTCGCCTTGAACTGGGCGACGTACCCGGTGTCGATGGCCTCGACGTCCGCGGCGCCGGCGCCGGTGGCCAGGTGCGCGGCGAGGTTCTTGTGGTGGTCGGAGTAGGCGGCGGTCCGCTCGGTGATCTCGATGTCCGGGTGCGCCGCCTGGTACTCCTTGATCAGGTCGGTGTAGCCGAAGTTGCCGAACAGGCCGAGGCTCAGCTTGACCTTGCCGCCGGCGGCGCCGCTGTCGCCGCACGCGCTCACCGCGGTGAGCGCGACCAGGGCGGCACCCACCCCGGCGAGCAGGCGGATCCGGCGGTTTCTCGTTTTCGGGCGCATGAGATCTCCGTTGTTCTGCGGGCCGGTCGGAAAACGCGGGACCCATGAGAGCGCTCCCAACACCCTTTCGTCAAGTAACGAAATGATAACCGAGGCTGGCGTTTACGCTGTCAGAGGTCGTGTGCTAGAGATGTAACCGGTTACAAGAACGGAGATCGACATGGTCACTGCCCGCGAAGTCGCGCAGCTCTGCGGGGTTTCCGTCGCCACCGTGTCGCGGGTGTTCAACCGCCCGGCCACGGTCAGCGCGACCACGCGCGAACGCGTCGAACGCGTGGCACGGGACCTCGATTTCTCGCCGAACGAGTCGGCGCGCGCGCTGTCGCGGCAGCAGTCGGCGATGGTCGGGCTGGTCTGGGACACCGACCACCGGCGGCCCGGCTGGCGGCACCCGTTCCTGCAGGACCTGTTGCTGGGCCTCAAATCCGCGCTGAGCTCGCACGGCTACCACCTGCTGCTGCTCGCGACGAGCGACGACGCCCGCGACCGCCACCCGGGCGTGTCGCTGGCCGACCCGATCGGCTACGTGAGCATGACCCGCCGCCACCACCTGGCCGGGCTGGTGCTCATCGACAGCGGGACCGACGCCGACGCGTTCACCGCGTTCGCCCAGTCCGGGCTGCCGTGCGTCGCGCTGGACGTCGCCCTGTCCGGGCCGCGGGCCACGCACGTCACGTCGGACAACGCCGGTGGCGCGGCGGAAGCGGTCCGCCACCTGGCCGCCCTCGGCCACCGCCGGATCGCGACGATCACCGGCCCCCGCGGCAACGCACCGGCGACCGCGCGCACCGAAGGCTACC
The DNA here is from genome assembly GCF_053605405.1 of Amycolatopsis sp. NPDC003861. Lineage (NCBI taxonomy): Bacteria > Bacillati > Actinomycetota > Actinomycetes > Pseudonocardiales > Pseudonocardiaceae > Amycolatopsis > Amycolatopsis sp. NPDC003861. The sequence continues at coordinate 458 of NZ_JBSGJD010000148.1, read as the reverse complement.
GGCGCGGGCTGGCCGAAGCCGGCCTCCCGGTATCGGAGGATCTCGTGGTCGGAGGGGACTTCTACCGCGAGAGCGGCTTCGTCGGCATGCGCCGGCTGCTGGCCCGCAAGGAGCCGCCGACGGCGGTGTTCGCGGCCAGCGACGAGATGGCAGTGGGCGCCCTCCTGGCGGCCCGCGCGGCCGGGCTGAGGGTGCCGGCGGACTTGGCCGTGGTCGGCTTCGACGACATCGAGGTGGCGTCCCTGGTCGACCCGGCCCTGACGACGGTGGCCCAGGACAAACCGGGCTTCGGCACCGCGGCGGCGGGGGCGCTGCTGGCGATGCTCGAGAACGCGACAACCCCGGAACCGGTGCTGCTGCCGACGAAACTGGTCGTCCGCGATTCCTGCGGCGCGCACCAGCCCCGCTGACCCGGCTCTCATGCGCCCCAATGTGGCGTTCGGTGCGTTGGACGCACC
>NZ_JBSGJD010000147.1:0-24663 GCF_053605405.1 Amycolatopsis sp. NPDC003861 | reverse complement strand
GGCCAAGTGCGGCAGGCCCGCGGCCGACGTGCCCGAGCGCGCCGGCCACCCACCCGCGGCCGGCCACCCCACCCCAGCGGCCGAGCTGCGGCAGGCGGCCGGCGTCGCTAGTCGTAGCAGCCCTCGACCGTCCACTGTGGATTCTCGCCGATCGTGGCGCTGAGCAGCAGGGCGATGTCGCCGTCCTCTGTCGTGTCGCCTTCCAGGACCACCTGGACGCGGGCCAGGGGCCGCTCGCCTCGGCGGCCCGGGAGGACCGGGTGGACCACCCAGGGGCCGGCCGAGCCGATGACGCGGCGGGGCGGTCCCCCGTCGACGGCGACCGTTGATGGCGGGTAGCCGAGTTCGCCGCGGGTGGTGCAGCGGACGACGTCGCCGACCGCGTCGAGCACCTCGGCCGGCACCGGGCGCGGCGGGATGACCGTCGGCGAAGGTGCGGGCAGCCGTCCCGGCCAGGGGCGGTCCTCGGCCAGCGGGCGGCGCGGCTCGCCCCACGGGATGAGCCGGACGCGTTCGCCCGGGCCGCGGCCGCCGTCCAGCAGCGGGGTGACGACCGCGTCCGGGCCCAGCAGGCCCTGGATGCGGACCAGGGCGCGGCCGGCGCGTTCGGCGGCGTCGGCGTCGCGGCCCACCGAACCGAGCTGCAACTGCAGTGCCTGGCCGCCGACGACCTCCTCGGGGTCGAGGCGCAGCCGGACGATGCCGGCGGTCGGCCGGTCCCGCGCGGTGAGCCAGCCTTCGCACTGCCACCGCACGCGGTCGGCGGTCGCGCGGGCGGTGAGGGGTTCGGCGCAGCGCCAGACGCGTACGCGCTCTTCGCCGGCTTCGGTGACGGCGACGATCGCCAGGCGCGTACACGCGAAACCGTGATTCGCAAGCCCGGCGAAGAAGCGTTCGCCGAGGGTCTTCGCGACGAAGGCGGCTTCGTCGACCCGGTGCAACGGTTCGTCGAAGGTTTCGGTGACGGCGAGGTCCGGCGGCAGGGCGCGCCGCAGCGGCGGGCGTTCGGAGAGGCCGCGGGCGAGCCGGTGGGCGACGATGGCGTCTTTGGGGAACCGACCGGCAACGTCCCGCTCGGCCAGCGCGGCGAACGCGCCGAGGGTACGCAGCCCGAGCCGTTTGAGCAGGTCGACGAGCTCGCCGCGGTCCTCACCGGGCTGGTTCAGCTCGGCGATCGAGAGCGGCGCGAGGAACTCTTTCGTCCGGCCACGCGCAACGAGCGCGGACCGCCGGGCGGCGAGGGTGGCGGCGAACAGCCCGTCCGCGACCCCGACCTGGCATTCGACCCCGGCCCGCGCGGCGACTTCGTCGATGAGCAGCTCGACCAGGGCGGCCTCGCCGCCGAAGTACCCGGCAGCACCGTCGACGGGCACGGCAACCAGCCCCGGCCGCACGACTTCCACCCCGACGGCCTGCGCTTCGACGGCGGCGGCGACGGGTTCGAACAGCCGGGCATCGCGATCGGGATCGTGCTGGTGCACCACGAGTTCCGGACACCGCGACTGGGCGTCCCGCCGCCGCATCCCGCGCCCGACGCCGTGCTGCCGCGCGGAAGCGGAGCAGGCCACGACGCGATTGGCGGAGAAAACGGCGGCGGGCAAGGTGGGCGGCGACCCGGCAGCGGCCCCGGCGGCGACGACGGGCCAGTCCGGACACCACAGCACGAGCAACCGTGGCGCATCGCTCATCCGGCGGCCTGCTCCTGCCGCCGGGGTTCGGTCACGATGGGGAAAACGCGCCCGGACGGGTGCGGCACAGCGCCGACGCCGACGCGCGCGACCGCACCTCGCGTGGTTTGGGGCGGAACCCGCTTGCGCCGGGCCGAAACCCGCGTGGCTCGAGCCGGGACTCGCGTGACTGGGGCCGGAACCCGCCTGCCCCAAGCCGAAACCCACGTGCTCCGAGCCGGAACTCGCGTGATCGGAAGCCGAACTCGCGTGATCCGAGCCGCAACCTGCAGGATCGGAAGCAGGACTCGCGTAGCTGGGGCCGGAACCCACTTGCCCCAACGCGAAACCCGCGTGCTCCGAGCCGGAACTCGCGTGATCGGAAGCCGAACTCGCGTGATCCCAGCCGCAACCTGCAGGATCGGAACCGGGACTCGCGCGGCTGGGGCCGAAACCCACATGCCCCAAGCCGAAACCCACGTGCTCCGGGCCGGAACTCGCGTGATCGAGGGCGGAACTCGCGTGATCGGAAGCGGAACTCGCGTGACTCGGGGCGGAACTCGGGTTGTCATCCCGTGCCTCGGCCGGCCCGGAACCACCGCCTCAGGCGAGCTCGCCTCGGCGCAGCCCGTCTCGGCCGGGGGCACCTCACCCGGCCACCTCGACCAGCCGGCGCCCCGGCGAGGGGCTCCCCGCCAGTGCTCCTTCCGGGCCCGGCAGCACCAACCCCACCGACGACGGGCGGGCCGCCGCTCCACGGCCTCGGCTTGTGGCCACCACGTTGCGGGCGCTCAAGTGACCGTGGCCGTCCTGGGTGAGGCCGTGCCAGCGGCGGCCCGAGACCTTCAGCTCCACGTCCGCTCCCGGCCACGCTCCCGCCGTCAGGAGGACCGTCCCGCGGTTGCGGACCCGGCCCGCCAGCTTGCGTGCCGTCTGCGGCTGGACCGTCGCCGACCGGCCGAGGACCACCACGTCGAACCCGTCCACCAGCGCCGACACCACCGCCACCAGCTCCGCGCCCGGCTCCGGCACCAGGGCGATGCGGTCCAAGTCGACGCCGAGCTCGGCGGCCGCCGCCAAGCCCAGTTCCGGGAGGCCCGTCACCGCCGCCCAGGAGCCGTCGCGGGTGGCCGCCGCCAGCAGCGCCAGGACCAGGGATGTCGCTCCGCGCACCGAAATCGTGCTGCCACGCCGCAGCCCTCCGCCGGGGAGGAGAGCCGCCAGCTCCGGCAGCACCGTGAGCGTCGGCTTGCTCAGCTCCGCCGCCGTGCGGACCCCAGGAATGGCCGTGAGCGCTTCCGCCACCGCCGCTCACCTCCAGCACCACGTACTCGTACCGGAAACCCTGCCGGCGAATCATCGAACACTTGTTCGCATACTGCGAGATGCGACGGCCCGCTGTCAAGCCGGGGACCACGTCCGGGGGAGGACGCCGCGGACGTACCGGACGTCGCCCGTGCGCAGGTCGTCGTCGCCGAGGAGCGCGAGGCCGTGCTCGGCGAGCAGCTCGCGGACGGTGTTCCCGGTCAGCACCCAGCCGCGCGCGGCCAGGTAGGGCTCGGCTTCGTTGCGTTCACCGAAATAGCGCAGCCTCGCCATGTCCGTGTCGAAGCCCTGCTCGCGCCAGCGCCCGGAAATCCGGTCCAGACCCGCCTTCGTCCCCGCCTCGTCACCCGGCCGCGGGTTGGGCCGGTTCTCCGTCGCGACGCGGCTGCCCGGCGCGCTGAGCCCGGTGATCGTGTCCAGCAGCCGGTCCTGCGCCTCCGGCGGCAGGTACCCCAGCAGGCCTTCGGCGCTCCACGCGGTCGGCCGCGCCGGGTCGAAGCCGGCCGCGCGCAGCGCCGCGGGCCAGTCCTCGCGCAGGTCGGCCGGCACCACCCGCCGGTCGGCGGTCGGCTCGGCGCCCAGGCCGGCCAGGGTGCGGGTCTTGAACTCGAGGACCTCCGGCCGGTCGATCTCGTACACGACGGTCCCGGCCGGCCACGGCAGCCGGTACGCGCGCGAATCCAGCCCCGAGGCCAGGATCACGGCCTGCGTGAGGCCGGCCTCGCGGAAGAACTCGTCGTAGAACTTCGTCCGCACCTTGGCCACGTCGATCCACACCGGCGCGACCAGCTCGCCGGGCGCCGCTTCGCCGCTCGCCAGCCGGATGAGCAGGTCGACGCCGACCGCCCGGACGAGCGGTTCGGCGAACCGGTCGTCGATCAGCGCCGGGTCCGCGCGGGTCGCCATCGCCCGCGCCGCCGCGGCCATCGTGGCGGTCGCGCCGACGCTCGACGCCAGGTCCCACGTGTCGCCGTCGTGCCGCCCGGTCACGCCTGCACCACCCGGCTCACGAGCCACGCGTGCGTGCCGAGCTGCCGTCCGCGGGCGAACCCGAGTTCCTCGAAGAGCTCCACCGTGCCGGTGAACAGGAACCGCCCCGGCGCGTCCCGGCCGGTGGTCGCTTCGGAGACGGCCTCGACGAGCCCGCCGCCGGCCCGCGCGATCAGGTCGAGCGCCCCGGCCACCGCCGTGCGCGCGACCCCGCCGCCCCGGTGCTTCTTGTCGACGAAGACGCAGGTGATCCGCCAGTCCGGCCGCGGCGGCGCGTCCTGGTCGTAGGCCCGCCGGTGCTTGATGCCGGGCAGCTCTTCGGGACTGCCGTACTGGCACCACCCCTGCGCGACGCCGTCGCCGTCGAACACGAGCGCGGCGTGCGCCCCGCCGGTCCGGACGCGCTCCTCCTTGAGCGTGCGGCGCACCGGCCCCCGCTGGGCCCGTTCCGGGTGGAACCCCAGGCACCAGCAGCCGCCGAAGATGCCGTTGTTGCGCTCGACGAGTTCCGCGAACGCCGCCCACGTCGAGGCGTCGAGCGGCCGGACGGTGTGCGTCATCCCGCGATTCTGCCCGAAAGCCGGGTGCGCGTCCTCGCTGTGACGCGGATCGCGGTCACACCGGCGTCCGCCGGCTCGTCCAGGGGGTGAAGCGAGAAAAGAGGACGAAATGCGCCGGATCCTGATCGTCGGCGGTGGTTACGCCGGGTTCTACGCCGCCTGGAAGCTCGAGAAGAAGCTGCGGCGCGGGGAGGCCGAGGTCACCCTCGTCGACCCGCGGCCCTACCTCACCTACCAGCCGTTCCTGCCCGAGGTCGTGGCCGGCTCGGTCGAGGCGCGGCACGCCGCCGTGTCGCTGCGGCGGCACCTGAAGCGCACCCGGCTCGTCGCCGGGAAGGTGACCGCCATCGACCACGCCCACCACGCCGTCACCGTGCAGCCGGGAGACGGCGATCCCCGCGAACTGGGCTACGACACCATCGTCGTGACCGCCGGGGCCGTCACGCGCACCCTGCCCGTGCCGGGCATCGCCGACCAGGCCATCGGCCTCAAGCACGTCGAAGAGGCCGTCGCCATCCGGGACCGGCTGCTCACCGCCTTCGACCGGGCCGCCGCGCTGCCGGCCGGGCCGCAGCGGCGGAAGCTGCTCACCGTCACCTTCGTCGGCGGTGGCTTCTCGGGCGTCGAAGGCTTCGGCGAACTGCTGTCGCTCGCGACCGCTTTGCTCAAGCGCTACCCCGAACTGCACCGCGACGAACTGCGGTTCCACCTCGTCGAGGCGTCGGGCCGGATCCTGCCCGAGGTCACCGACCGGCCGGGGCGCTGGGTCGTACGGGAGCTGGAACGCCGCGGGGGCCGCGTCCACCTGGACACCCTGGTGACGTCGGCGGAGCACGGCCACGTGACGCTCTCGACCGGCGAGGAGTTCGACTCGGAGCTGATCGTCTGGACCGCCGGCAACGGCGCCAACCCGGTCGTCGGCCGGCACACCGACCTTCCCGTCGACGAGCGCGGCTACCTCGTCGTGCGGCCGGATCTGCGGATCGAGGGCGTGGCCGACGCCTGGGCGGCCGGGGACGACGCCGCGGTGCCCGACCTGGCCTCGCCGGTTCCGGGCGCGCGGACCGTGCCCAACGCGCAGCACGCCTACCGGCAGGGAAAGCTGCTGGCCCGCAACATCATCGCGACGCTGCGCGGCCGGGACCCGAAGCCGTACGTGCACCACAGCCTCGGCGCGATCGCGACGCTCGGCCTGGGCCGCGGGATCTTCCAGTACCGGCGGATCGTCCTCAAAGGACTCCCGGCCTGGCTCATGCACCGCGGCTACCACGTGCTCGCCGTGCCCACCTGGGAACGCAAGATCCGGGTGCTCGCGATCTGGCTGACGCAGGCGCTGTTCGGCCGCGACATCCTCAGCCTGGCCTCGGTGCAGCACCCGCGCGACGCCTTCGTGGCGGCGGGCCGCACCGCTGCCGGTACGGCCCGCCGCGAGGAAGCTCAGCCCGCGAACGGGCTGGCGTCGATCGCGCAGGTCTTGCCCGCCGCGGGGAAGGTCCCCGAGATCAGGTAGTCCCGCTTGACCTTCTCGGTGCACGTGCTCGGCACGTACATCGAGGAGTGGCCGTAGCCCTCGGTCACGAACACGCGCGCCCGCGCCAGTTCCGCGGCGCCGTCGCGGGCGCCGTGCAGCGGGGTGGACGGGTCGTAGCGGTTGTTCAGCACGAGGATCTCCGCCGACGTCGGGCGGTTCCACGGGCCGGTGTAGCGGTCGGTGTCCTTCGCCTTCCAGAACGCGCAGCTCATCATGTCCAGCACCGCGATCCGCCCGAAGTACGGCACGCGCTGGTCTTCCGACTCGGCGTACCGGCTGTAGACCGCCAGGTCGGCCGGCACGTCGCTGTCGGAGCACTGGATGGCGTTGAACGCTTCGGTCCGGTTCGAAACGTACTGCTCGCCCTTGACAGCCGCGGTGCGCCGGGCGGGCGTGGCCGGAGCGTCGTAAAGCCGCTGCAGCAACGCGGCGATGTCCGGCCAGCCCCGTGAGTCGGACAGGTCGGCGGCCGCGTTGATGATGCCCGAGTACGTCCAGGTCTCGCCGTCGCTGACGATGGGAGCCTGCTTGGCGCGCGCGGTCAGCGCCGCCCACTTCGCCTTCGGGTCACCCGAAGAGAACGCGCACTTCGGGCCGGCTTCCGTGCACAGCCGCAGGAACTGCTCGAAGGTCTGCGCGATGCCGGTCGCGACGTCCTGCCGGGTGTCGAGCGGAACGCTCTTGCCGTTGCCGTTCTGGCCGGTCGAGTTGCCGGCGAAGTCCATGGTGCCGTCGAACACCATGGCCCGGATCCGGTTCGGGAACAGGTTCGCGTAGGTCGCCCCGAGCTGCGTCCCGTAGGAAATGCCGTGGTAGTTCAGCTTCGGGTCGCCGACCGCACGGCGCAGCAGCTCCAGGTCACGGGCCGTGTTGGCGGTCGAGACGTGCTCGAGGATCGGGCCCGCCTTCGCCGAGCAGCGGTCGGCGAGCTCCTTCGACTTGGCGTAGAAGGCCGCGTTGCCGCTCGGGTCGCCCGGCATTTCCGGGAATGAGCCGAAGAAGTCCTGCTGCTCGGCCTCGGTGTCGAAGCACCGGACCGCCGTGCTGTCGGCGATCCCGCGCGGGTCCCACGAGACCAGGTCGAACCGCGCGCGCAGGTCGTCGGAGAACAGCCACGGCCACTTGCCGCGCTCCCGCAGCCGCTGCAGGCCGGACGCGCCGGGGCCGCCGAAGTTGACGAACAGCGAACCGATCCGGTGCGCGGGATCGGTGGCGGGCAGCTTGATGAGCGCGAGGTCGATCTTCGCGCCGGACGGGCGGTCGTAGTCCAGTGGCACGGAAGCCTTGCCGCACTGGAAGCCGTCGGCGCAGTCGGTCCAGCTCAGCTGCGGTGTGGGCACCTTGTCGATCGACACCGGTGCGGCGGACGCCACCGCCGGTCCCGCCGAGACGGCCATCGAGACACCGAGCGCGACGACCACGCCGCGCACGATGCCTCCCCCAGAAATTCGACGCACGAAAGAAATCCTCTCGAGAGGGGAAACGATCACCACCACAGACGGACGAGGGGGTACCGAGGTTCAGCCGGGTCGGCAAAAAGATCACTGGCTCGAGCGGCACTGTTTAGCTATAGTGCTAGGCAACTAGATAAATGGAGTTGCCGATGATCGAGTTCCACCTGGACACGAGGTCCGGCCTGTCGCCGTACCAGCAGCTGGTCCAGCAGGTGCGGCACGCGCTGCGCCTCGGCCTGCTGTCCGAGGGAGACCAGCTCCCGAAGGTCAAGGACGTGGTCGCGAGCCTCGCGATCAACCCGAACACCGTGCTGAAGGCCTACCGCGAACTGGAGCACGACGGCCTGGTGTCGGCCCGCCCCGGCGTCGGCACCTTCGTCACCGGGAGCCTGAACGGCGCCTCGTTCGCCGTGCTCGGGCCGTTGCGGCAGGACCTGCGCCGCTGGCTGGGGAAGGCCCGCAAGGCCGGCCTCGACGAAGAGAGCATCGAGGCCCTGCTGATGTCCACGTTTCGCGACTCCGCCAGAGAGGGAATAGCGTGACCGTCCTGCGCGCCCAGGGACTGGGCAAGAAGTACCAGCGCAAGCAAGCGCTTACCGGCTGCACGCTCGAGATCGAGGCCGGCCACGTCACCGGGCTCGTCGGCCCGAACGGCGCCGGCAAGTCGACCTTGCTGAACATCGCGGCCGGCATGCTGGAGCCGACGACCGGCACCATCGAGGTGTGCGGCGGGGTGCCCGGCAGCGGCCCGGAGCAGCTGGCCAAGGTCGGGTACGTCGCGCAGAACACGCCCGTCTACAGTGGACTGTCCATTGAGGAGCACCTGCGGCTCGGCGCCCACCTCAACCCCGGCTGGGACGCCTCGCTCGCGGAGAAGCGGATCGAACGGCTCGGGCTGGACCCCGGGCAGCACGCCGGCAAGCTCTCCGGCGGCCAGCGCGCCCAGCTGGCGCTCACGCTCGGCATCGCCAAGCGCCCCGAACTGCTGCTGCTCGACGAGCCGGTCGCCGCGCTGGACCCGTTGGCCCGCCGCGAGTTCCTGCAGGACCTCATGGAAGCCGTCGCCGAGCACGGGTTGTCGGTCATCATGTCCTCGCACCTGGTCAACGACCTCGAACGGGTCTGCGACCACCTCGTCGTGCTGGTGGCCTCGCAGGTCCGGGTGATCGGCGAGGTGGAGACGCTGCTCGCGACGCACCACCGGCTTTCCGGGCCGCGCCGCGATCTCGACACGCTGCCGGCGGACCAGCACGTCGTCTCCGCGAAGCACACCGACCGCCAGACCACCGTGCTCGTCCGCACCGAGGCCCCGATCCTCGACCCCGCGTGGACGGTCGGGCAGCTCGGCCTCGAAGACCTGGTCCTCGAGTACATGAGCAACCCCACCGCCGCCCGCCCCGCCCTGGAGGTCCTCCGATGACCTGGCTGACCTGGCGCCAGTTCCGCCTGCCTGCGTTGTCCGTGCTGGCGGGCCTGATCGCGATCGCCGTCGTGCTCGCGATCACCGGACCCGACCTGGTGGGGCGCACGGACTTCTCCGACGAGGACGTCCTCTTCGGCGGGACCATCCTGGCGCTGTACCTGCTGCCCGCGGTGATCGGCGTCTTCTGGGGTGTCCCGATGATCACCCGCGAGCTGGAGAGCGGCACGCACAGCCTGGTGTGGAACCAGACCGTCACGCGCAAGCGGTGGCTCACCACCAAGCTCGGGTTCGGCCTGCTCGCCGCGATGCTCGCCGCCGCGTTGCTGGGCGTGGCGGTTTCGTGGTGGGCTAGCCCGATCGACGCGCTCTCCGCGCAGCAAACCGACCGCGGCATGCTGTCGCGCATCGCGCCGGTGGTGTTCGGTGCCCGCGGGATCGTCCCGATCGGCTACGCGGCCTTCGCGCTCGCGCTCGGCGTCGCGGTCGGGATGCTGTTGAAGCGGACTGTGGCCGCCATGGCCGTCACGCTCGTCACGCTCGCCGCCGTGCTGCTGCTGGTGCCGGCGTTCGTGCGGCCGTACCTGCTGCCGCCGCAGACCGAGACGGTCGCGATCACCGGCGAGAACGTCACGAACATCACCGGCGACGACAAGCGGGGGATCACGGAGATCGGGGTGCGGAAGCCGGCCGGGGCGTGGGAACTGGGGAACGAAACCCTGGACCCAGCCGGGAACGTGGCCGAGCCGCTGCCCTCGTTCGTGCAGGACTGTTCCCCGCAGCTCGGCCAGGGCCCGCCGCCGGAACGCGGCGTGCTGGAAGCGTGTGTGGCCCAGCTGGGCGCGCACGGCTACCAGCAGCGCGTGACCTACCAGCCCGGGTCCCGCTTCTGGCCGCTGCAGTGGCTCGAACTGGCGCTCTACCTCGCCCTGACCGCCCTGCTGACCTGGTTCTGCTTCCGCCGTCTCCGCCACCTGTCCTGACGATTCCGACTGGGGGAATCATGCGCGCTCTCGCGGTGGCCACCGCGCTCACACTCACGCTGTCCGCGTCGCCCGCCTCGGCGGCCACGACGCCCTACCTGCCCGCCCCGACCGGCCACTCGCCCGTCGGTGTCACCACACTGTCCTTGAAGGACACCTCGCGGCCTGACCCGTGGGTGCCGTCGGTGCCCTACCGGGAGCTGATGGTCTCCGTCTTCTACCCGGCGACCTCGGCCCACGGGCCGAAGAAGCCGTACATGACCCCGCTCGAGTCGGAACGCAACCTCGAACGGGAGAACATCCCGGGCCTGCCCCTGGACGTCCTCAGCAGGGTCCGGACCAACGCCGTCGCCGACGCGAAGCCGGCCGGGCGGTGGCACAGCCTGCCGCTGGTCGTGCTGTCGCCGGGCTGGACGCAGCCGCGGGTGACGCTCACCGCGCTGGCCGAGGAGCTGGCCAGCCGCGGGTACGCCGTCGCGGCGATCGACCACACCTACGAAAACCGCGCCACGACGTTCCCCGACGGGCACGTCACCGGCTGCGTCGCCTGTGCCTTCGACGAGCAGGACGGGTTCTGGGAGAAGTTCGCGCAGGTCCGGTCGAAGGACACGTCGTTCGTGCTCGACCAGCTGCTGCGCTCGAAGCTGGGCGCGCTGATCGACCCGCAGCGGATCGGCATGACCGGGCACTCCGCGGGCGGCGCGATCACCACCCAGGCGATGCTCGCCGACCCCCGGATCCGCGCCGGCGCCGACCTCGACGGCAGCGTCCACGTCCCGATCCCGGCGTCCGGGCTGTCCCGGCCGTTCCTGTTCGTCGGCCGTACGGAGGGCTACGTCCCCGGCACGCAGGGCCCGTACGACGACTGGGAGACGGACTGGACGCACCTGACCGGCTGGAAGCGCTGGATCATGGTCTCCGGCACGGTCCACTCGTCGTTCACCGACCTCGGCGTGCTCGCCGAGCAGCTGGGCGTCGACATCGGCGACTCGATCGCCCCCTACCGCGCGCTGGCCGTCACCCGGACCTACGTAAGCGCTTTCTTCGACCAGCACCTGCGCTGCCGCCCGCAACCACTGCTCGCCGCGCCCTCGCCCGCTTACCCGGAAGTGACCTTCATCGGATGAGAATCAAGAGCCTTATGGTCAGCACCGCCCTCACCCTCGCGCTGACGTCGCCGTCCGCGTCGGCGGATCCGGCCCTCACGCTGGCGAAACCGACCGGCGACCGGCCGGTCGGCACCACCGCCCTGCACCTGAAGGACACCTCGCGGCCCGATCCGTGGGTGCCGTCGGTCCCCTACCGCGAACTGATGGTTTCCCTCTTCTACCCGGCGGCTTCCGCATCCGGGCCGAAGAAGCAGTTCATGTCCGAGGCCGAGGCGAAGGCCGTCTTCGACGAAGCCGGCATCGAGGGCATCCCGCCGTCGGTGCTGACGACGGTGCACACCGACGCCGTCGTCGACGCGAAGCCGGCCGGGCGCGAGCTGCCGGCCGTCGTCCTGTCCCCCGGCTTCAAGCGACCCCGCGCCGAGCTGACCTCGCTGTCGGAAGACCTGGCCAGCCACGGCTACCTGGTCGTGCTGGTCGACCACACCTACGAGAACGTGGCCACCACCTTCCCGGACGGCCGGGTCACCGGCTGCGCGGCCTGCGGCAACTACAGCCCCGAGTTCTGGCAGAAGCTGCAGCGCGGCCGGGCGAAGGACGTGTCGTTCGTCCTGGACTCGCTGGCGCACTCGAAGTGGGCGTCGCTGCTCGACGGCTCCCGGATCGGGATGGCCGGGCACTCCGTCGGCGGCACGAGCACGGTCAACGCGATGGTGACCGATCCCCGGATCAAGGCCGGGATCGACATCGACGGCACGCAGAACGATCCGCTGCTCGCCCCGGGCCTCGACCGGCCGTTCCTGTTCTTCGGCCGCCAGAGCCTCTACGCCCCCGGCACCGGCGTCGAATCCGCGACCTGGGACGACGACTGGAAGCAGCTGAAGGGCTGGAAGCGCTGGCTCACCGTGGCCGGCGTGGTGCACCCGTCGTTCACCGACATCGGCCTGGTGGGCGAGCAGCTGGGCCTCGACTTCGGCGCGACCACGCCGGCGGTACGCGGTCAGGCCATCACGGCGGCGTACGTCCGGGCGTTCTTCGACCAGCACCTGCGCGGCCGGCCGCAGCCGCTGCTGGACCAGCCGTCCGGCCGGTACCCGGAAGTGGCCTTCGCCCGGACGTCGACGCCGTACCTGCCCGCCCCGACCGGCGACCGGCCGGTGGGCAGCACGGCGGTGTACCTGAAGGACACTTCGCGCCCCGACCCGTGGGTGCCGTCGGTCCCCTACCGGGAACTGATGGTCTCGCTCTTCTACCCGGCCGCTTCGGCGAAGGGCCCGAAAACGCAGTACCTGACCGCGGCGGAGTCAGCAGCGCTGCTGCAGGGCAGCGGCCTCGACGTGCCCGCGGACCTGCTCACGACGATGGTGACCAACTCGGTGGCCGACGCCCGGCCCGCCGGGCACGGGCTACCGCTGGTCGTGCTGTCGCCGGGCTACACCAAACCCCGCGCCACGCTCAGCACCCTGGCCGAAGACCTGGCCAGCCACGGGTACGCGGTCGCGCTGATCGGCCACACCCACGAGAACACCGGCCAGAGCTTCCCGGACGGGCACTTCGCCGGGTGCGCGTCCTGCGAAATCCCGCACGACACCGCGTTCTGGCAGAAACTGGAGCGGGGCCGGGCCGCCGACGTCTCGTTCGTGCTGGACTCGCTGCTCCGCTCCCGGCCGGGCCTGATCGACCCGGCGCGGATCGGGATGGCGGGGCACTCCATGGGCGGCGCGAGCACCATCCCCGCGATGGTCGCCGACCACCGGATCAAGGCCGGGATCGACATCGACGGGACGACCGAACTCCCGCTCACCGCACCCGGGCTGGCGCGGCCGTTCCTGTTCGTCAACCACGAGCAGGTGCCGAAGTGCGCGCCGGGGAACGTGCCGTGGGAGCGGGACTACGCGCAGATGACCGGGTGGAAGCGGTGGATCGAGGTGGCGGGCACGCAGCACGCGTCCTTCACCGACGTCGGGCTGCTGGCCGAGGAGTTCGGCGTCCCCATCGGCGGCCCGAACGCGGCGGCGCGGGCGAGTGAGATCACCCGCGCGTACGTGAACGCGTTCTTCGACCAGCACCTGCGCGGCAAGCCCCAGCCGATCCTCGACCGGCCCGGGTACCCGGAAGTCTCCTTCTGCCGCTGAGACCGGCGGAGGCGGCACTGGGGGTGCCGCCTCCGCCGCTCGCCGCGTTCAAGCACTCAGTGGTCGAGGCCGAGGAACGAAATCGCGTACGCCAGCTGGCCGGTCATCGGCAGCTGGTGCCCGACGCCGGCGACGCTGACGCCCTCCACCGTGGCCTGTGTGCCGGTGTTGCCGTACCGGGTGCGCGTCCACGAGGACTGCGGGTGGTCGGTGAACGCCGGGGTCTGGCCCAACCCGTTCAGGTTGGTCCACTGCTTGAGCTCTTCCCCGAAGTTCGGGTACGACAACGTCGTGTCGGTGGTGCCGTGCCACAGCTGCATCCGCGGGTAGCGCCCGGTGTAGCCGGGGTACATCGCCCGGGCCGTGTCACCCCACTGCTGTGCGGTCTTGATCGACTGCCCGCCGGAGCAGGTGCTGTTCCACAGCGAGCCGTTCGTCGTCGCGAAGCACCCGGCGGGCACGCCGGAGAACGCCGAACCCGCCGCGAACACGTCGGGGTACTGGGCGGCCAGCACGTTCGTCATCATCGCCCCGGAGGAGAACCCGCTGACGACGACCCGCGCCGGATCGACGTTGTACCGGGACTTGGCCCAGGCGACCATGGACATGATCCCGGTCGAGTCCCCGCCACCGTTGCGCTTCAGCGCCTTCGGCGTCGAGACGTCGAAGCACTTCTCGCTGCGAGTGGCTTCCGGCAGGACCATGACGTACCCGTAGCGGTCGGCCGCGGTGACGTAGTCCTTGCCGTTCCAGCCGAAGATCGAGCTCGCCGAGCCGCCGCAGTAGTGCACCAGCACCAGCAGCGCCGGCTTGGCCGCGACCCGGTCGGGGACGTAGACGTACATGTTCAGGTTGGTCGGGTTGGTGCCGAAGTTCGGCACCCTGGTCAGCGCGGCCGCCTGGGCGGGCGCGGCCAGGCCGGTGACCGTGACCACCAGCGCCAGCAGGACGCCGAGCACGCGTTTCATCATCGATCTCCCTTACTGCTCGTGCAGCGCGGAACCGCGAGGCAGGCCCGCACGACCTGGCCGAAGGTGTTCGTCTGGGCGCTGCCGGAGCCGCCGACGTCTATCTCGGTGATGTTCACGTCGACGCCCGAGAGCGGCGAACCGCCGAGGCGGAACGAACCGCGGGACGGCTCGGTGGCGTCCCGCTTCACCTCGTCCGGCCCTTCGCGGCGGCCGCCGACCCGAGGGTCGCCGCGGCCAGTGCCTCGGTGGCCACCGCGGCCCGCGGGTTGCCGATGCTGCCCGGGACCGACCGCAAGGCGTTGTACCAGACGGCCGCCATCTTGTCGTAGCCGCCGGCGTTCGGGTGGACGCCGTCGGGGAGATCGGCGGCGGACACCGCGCTGTGCAGGTCGACCAGGTGCACCCGCTTGCCCGCGTTCACCTTGCTCTGCACGATGCCGGGCAGCGCGTTGTTGAACGTCCGCACGGCGGCGTCCCCGCTCGCCCACCCGATCGGGATGAGCTGGGCGACGAAGACGTCGGCACCGGGTGCGGTGGCGGTGATGTGGTCGAGCAGCGTGGACAGCCGGCCGGGCGCGCCCGCGACGTTGTAGTTCTGCAGCACGTCGTTGGTGCCGATGTGCAGCAGCACCGAGCGCGGGTTGTAGGTGCGCAGCCAGCCGGTGATGTTCGCGTCGATCTGGTCGATGCGCCAGCCGGGGTGGCCTTCGTGGTCGTGGTCCCAGAGGCTGCCGGGGCCGTTGAACTGCGAGCCGACGAAGTCGTTGGTGTACCGGCCGGCGGCGAGGCGTTGCCACAGGCCGATCCGGTACCCGCCGGGCACGCCGGTGCCGTAGGTGATCGAGTCGCCCAGCGGCATGATCCGCACGCCGCCGTTCGATTCCGCGTGGGCGATCCCGGTCAGTCCGGTGAACGCGATCGCGAAGGCCGCCGCGGCGGCCAGGAACCTTTTCATCGCCATCCTCTCAACGGGTCGGTCGGGTACAGGTTCGTTGCCGGAGCAGCTCATTTCGCCGTGGCCGAAAGTTTCGCCACCGGGCCGGAATTCGACGGATTCTCGAAACTTTCGTAATCCTGTTAGCGATAACATTCCATTGTTCGCGCCAGCTTAAACCCGCACACCGCTCGCTGACAACGGCCAGGCTTCATTCCATTGTGGACAGTCAGTGCGCCAGCAGGGTGATCCCGCCGGTGACGATCCACGCGGCCCAGCCCAGCCAGCCGGCCAGCCCGGCCGGGGCGAGCCGGTTGGTGCCGTCGGCGTGGTACGGCGCCGCCGACGCCGAGACGAACAGCAGTGCGGCGCTGACGTACCCGAGCCAGGCGTGCCAGCCGGCGAAGAGCCCCGATTGCGCCCCCGCCACGGAAAAGCCGAGCAGGGCGATCGCCAGGAACACCTGGTTGAACCCGAAGAGCACCGCGCTGAACCCCCACAGCCCCGCCACCGGGCCGCCGTCGCGCGCCGCCGCGGCCACGCCGAACCGCAACGCCTCCACGGCCGCGAAGGTGGCGTTCTGCAAGAGCACGCCGGCGAACCCGGTCAGCGCCCACGGGCCGGGCAGCACCGAAAGCAGCCCGGCGGCGAAGACGGTCAGGCACACCCAGGACGCCGGAGCCAGCATCGAAGGCCGCTTCAGCGCGTCCCCGGACGCCGCGAAGGCCTGGGCGACGTCGCCCGGGTGCCGCCCGGGCATCGGCAGCCGGGCCCGGACGTAGCAGACGTTGACCACGACGGCCAGCAGCACGAACCCGAGGCCACCCAGGCCCGCCACCACGGTGAAGCCCATGATCGTCCCCCTTTGATTTTACGGGTGTTATATTGAATATAACCACCGGAAGGAACTCATGGGAGAGCGTCGCTACGACTCACTGCGCCGCCTGGAGCAGGCACAACGCACGCGCGCGGACATCGCCGCGGCGGCCCGCCGCCGGTTCACCGCCCAGGGCTGGGCGGCGACGACGGTGCGGGACGTGGCGCGGGAGGCCGGGGTCTCGGTGCCGACCGTCTACGCGGCGTACCGGAACAAGGCGGGCCTGGTCCGGGCCCTCGCCGACGCGGCGGACCTGACCGCCGACCTCCCCCGCCTGCTCGACGAGCTGGAGGCCACCTCGGTACCCGCCGCGCAGCTGGCGGCGATGGCCGCCTTCGACCGGCGCCTGTTCGAGCGCGCGGGCGACCTCATCGCGCTGGTCCGCCAGGCGGGCCGCACCGAGCCGGAACTGGCGGACGTCTACCGCGAAGCCCGCGAGACGGCCGACGGCACCCGCCGGCTGGTGTTCACGTCCTGGCCGGAGGGCACGCTGCGGCCGGACGTGCCGACCGCGGTGGACATCTACGCGGGCCTGTGCAACGTCGACGTCTACACGACGTTCACCGTCGAACGCGAGTGGTCACCGGAGCGGGTCGAGCACTGGTGGGCCGAGGCGCTGGCGCGGGAACTGCTCAGCGGGCGGTCGTAGCGGCCGGCCCCTCCTCAGAGCTTCCCGCCGGCCACCGGCGGCATGTCCGGGGCGTCGGCCACCCCGGTGGCCGACTCGCGGAACAGGTGGTTCTCCACCTCGAAGAGGTTGCCGCCGGCCCGCTCGACCACGGTGAGCAGCGTCGACATCTGCGCCACCTCCTCCACCTGCTCCTTGAGGAACCAGTGCACGAACTGCTCGCCGAGGTAGTCCTCCTCCAGCCGCGCGGCCTTCGCCATCGCCTCGATGTCGGCGGTGACCGCGCGTTGCTGCGTCAAGGCCAGCTCGATCGCTTCGTGCACACTCGAGAAGTCGTTCCGCACGTCGCCGCTGCCCGGGACGGCCACCGGCTCGTCGCGGTCGAGCAGGTAGCGGACCATCGCCAGCGCGTGGTTGCGCTCCTCGATCGCCTGCCGGTAGAAGCGCTTGGCCAGCCGCGGCAGATCGCGGGCGTCGAACCAGACGGCCAGGGCGATGTACTGCTGGGCGGCGGTGAACTCGTGGCTGATCTGCGTCTGCAGCAGTTCGGCGAACTTCCGGGTCTTGGCCATGTCCCACAACTTACGACGGACCGGGGCGCACAGCTACGCTCGGCGCGGTGACCTCCCTGCCCGACCTGACCGGCACGATCGCCTGCGTCACCGGTGCTTCCGGGGTGATCGGCCGCGGGATCGCGCTCCGGTTCGCCGAAGCGGGCGCGGCCGTCGCGGTGCACCACCGCCGGCCCGGCGCCGCCGACGACGTCGTCGCGGCGATCGAAGCCGCGGGCGGCCGGGCCCGCGCGTTCGCCGCCGAGCTCACCGACGACCAGGCCTGCCACGCCCTGCTCGACACCGTCGCGGACTGGGGCGGCGGCCTCCACGCGCTGGTCAACAACGCCGGGATCCAGCCGGTCGAGGCCCTCGGCGAGCTGACCGCGGCGCGCTGGCGGAAGATGCTGGACAGCACGCTGACCAGCGCGTTCTCCTGCACCCAGGCCGCGGCCCGGCTGATGGGCGACGGCGGGAGCGTCACGCACATCGCCTCGATCGAGGCCCGGCAGCCGGCACCCGGGCAACGGCGCGGCGCTGGAGTACGGGCCGCGCGGGATCCGGGTCAACACGGTGTCGCCGGGGCTGATCTCGCGGCCCGGCCTGGCCGAGGACTGGCCGGAGGGAGTCGAGCGCTGGCACCGCGCGGCCCCGCTGGGCCGGCTGGGGACACCGGCCGACGTCGGCAACGCGTGCGTGTTCCTCGCCTCCCCGCTGGCGTCCTGGATCACCGGCCACGACCTGGTCGTCGACGGCGGTGTCACGGCCCGCCCGACCTGGTGACCCGGGGCCCGAACCAGGCCGTGAGAGCCCGCGTCAGGTGCGCCGCGTCCCGGCTCGTCCCAGCGACGTACCCGTCCGGGCGCAGCAGGACCGCCGGTGCGCCGAGGGGGGCTCCGCGCTGCGGCTGCCGCTCGCTGCCGCCGGCCGCGCCGCTGCCGGCCGCGCGCTGCCAAGGCCCGCCCGCCACGGCCGCCCGCCACCGCCCACTCCACGGCAGCCGCAATCGCCGCCTACCAAGCGACCCGCCTGCTAAGCTGAAACGTGTTCTAGTTCCAGGCCCCCCGGGGAGCGCGATGTCCGAAAACCCATTCCCGGTCGTCGACGGCGTACCCCCGGGGCGGGCCCTGCTCGGCGACCGGATCCGCGAGCTGATCGAGGCCTCCGTCTGCGTCCGCGACGAGGAGGCCGATCTCGCCGCCGCCGCGCGCCGGGTCGAGGCTGTCACCGCTGCGCTGCGGGCCGCCGGTGGGGCGAAACCCCTCCTGCTCGCCGCCCTCGACGGTGGGGGTCACCTGAGCATCAACAACCCCCTCGAAGGGCCCGGGAATCCCCTGGCGCCGCCGCTTTCGTGGGTGCGCGTCGGACCGGCGTCGGTGTGCGCCGACGTTCTCCTCGGTGCCGCGCATGAAGGGCCTCCCGGGCGCGTGCACGGCGGGTGGGTCGCCGCCGTGCTGGATCACGTGCTCGGGCGGGCCACCGCCGCGGCCGGGTTCCCGGGGATGACGGCTTCGCTGACCGTCGACTACCACCACGGGACGCCGTACGCGGTTCCGCTCACCGTCGAAGGCCGGCTCGTCCGCCGGGACGGGCGCAAGCTGCACGCCACCGGCGAAGTCAAGGCCGGCGACCTCGTGTGCGCCTCGGCGAGGGCGATCCTCGTCCACTTCAGCGCCGACCGGTTCCCCGTGGCGAGGGCCTAGGACGCGACCGTCGTGTGCCGGGGCGCCTCCGAGCTCGACGTCGCCATCAGCACCGCGCAGATCGGGACCGCCATCGCCAGCGCCGCCAGGACGAACACCGGGAACAGGAACGAGAACACCTCCGTGCCGGCCGGGTCGGGCGCGCCCGGGTCCAGGTGCAGGCGCACCGCCGCCATGCCCGTGTAGTGCATGCCCGTCACCGCCGCGCCCATCACCAGGCCCGCCGCCAGCCGGGGCAGGAGCTTGTCCAGCCCGACCGTGAACCACAGCGCCGCCGTGGCCGCGACGACCGCGATCACCACCGACAGCACCACCAGCGTCGCGTCGTAGCCGATCGAGCCCTTGACCTGTACCGCCCACATCCCCGTGTAGTGCATGACGGCCACCGCGAGCCCGGTCAGCAGGCCGCCGAGCAGCAGCCGCTTCCAGGCGAACCGGTTGCGGACGCCGAACACCAGCAGCCCGCAGAACACCGCCGCCACCGACAGGAGCGCCGACAGCGCCGTGCGCAGGATGTCGTAGCGCACCGGCAGGCCGGGCGTGGAAAACCCGAGCATCGCGATGAAGTGCATGACCCAGATGCCGACCCCGCCGATGGACACCGCCGCGAGCACCAGCCAGGTCAGCCGGGCCCGCGGGCTGTCGGTGGACCTCGCCTGCAGCGTGCAGGCGAGGCCGAGGGCGCAGCCCACCACCGAGGTCAGGTAGGCGAGCACGACGAGCCAGTTGCCCATCGCGAAGTCTTCGTGGTCCATGGGCATTTCCGGGCTCCTTCAAGCTTTCCGTGACTTGGGGGCGTGGTGTTCGGCGAGCGCGTGCTCGGCCGCGGCGATGAGGGTCTGCTTCGTCGACTCCGGTGACCGCGCGTCGCAGGTGACGACCTCCACCGCGGCCGGGATCTTGAGGGCCTCGCGCACCTGCTCGGGCCCGTGCTGGCGGGTGTCCTGGAACTGGTTGATCGCGACCAGGAACGGCAGGCCGCGCGATTCGAAGAAGTCGATCGACGCGAAGCAGTCCGCCAGCCGGCGCGTGTCGACCAGGACGATCGCCGCCACCGCGCCGCAGACGAGGTCGTCCCACATGAACCAGAACCGGTGCTGGCCGGGCGTGCCGAACACGTAGAGCACCAGGTCCTCGGCGAGGGTGAGCCGCCCGAAGTCCATCGCGACCGTGGTGGCGAACTTCCCCGGCACCGCTTCGGTCCGGTCGACGCCGACGGCCGCGGACGTCATGAGGGCTTCGGTCCGCAGCGGGTCGATTTCCGAGACGGCACCGACGAACGTCGTCTTGCCGGCCCCGAACCCGCCGGCCACGACGATCTTCGCCGAGGTGATCCGGCCCTTGGCGAGACCGTTCTTGGCAACACTTTCAGAGCGCACGTAGTCCACTGAGGACCCTTTCGAGCAGGTCGTTCCGTTCGTCCCAGGAGGCGTCCGCGGTGAGCGTGTCGCGGATCGACACCTGGCCGGCGATCAGCAGGTCGCCGATGAGCACCCTGGCCACGCCGAGCGGCACGCCCAGGTGGGCGCCGACCTCGGCCACCGACCGCTGGTGCAGGCAGAACTGCGTCACCACGGCCAGGGGGTTGGTCGGGCTGAAGGGCGCCGTCCGGCCCTCCGCGGTCGTTTCCACGAGGGCTTCCACCGCCAGGTCGACCGTCGGCCGGGTGCGGCCGGCGGTCCAGGCGTAGGGGCGGGCCAGCGACGCCGCGTGCCGCCCGCCCTCGCGTCGCCGGCCTTCGGTCACCGGGCCGCCCCCGGGGCGGCCGCGGGCCGAGCCGGGGTCTCGACCACCTTCCCGACCCGGTCCACCAGCAGCGTCATCTCGTAGCCCACCAGCCCGATGTCGCAGCCCGGGTTGGCCAGCACCACCAGGTTCGAGCCGTCGCCGACGTTCATCAGCAGCAGGAAGCCCTGCTCCATCTCGATCACCGACTGCACCACCCGGCCCGCGGTGAACAGGTCGGCGGTGCCGAGCGCGAGGCTGGAGAGGCCGGACGCGATCGCCGAAAGCTGGTCGGCGCGATCGCGCGGCAGGGTGTCGTTCGCCGCCACGAGCAGCCCGTCCGCCGAGACCAGCGCGGCGTGCGCGACGCCGGGCACCTCCTGCGTGAACGCCGAGACCAGCCAGTTCCGGGACCTCTCGGCCACTTCCGCTCCTTCCTGCCGGGTGCTCATCGCCGCTCCGCCTCGGGCTCGCCCGCGACCCGGTGCCGGGCCGCGCGCATGCCGCTGTAGTGCCGGGAAAGGTTGTTCCGCACCGCGGCCGGGTCGCGGAAGGACGGGTCCGCCTGCTGCGGCGCGCGCGGGGTGACCGAGCCCGGCGCGAGCTGGGCACCGGGCGTCCGGGCCGGCAGCCCCGAGTCGGTGAACTCGGCGTCGTCGAGGGTGCCGACCGCGGCTTCCGCGGCCTGGCGGACCTGGTCGGCCGGGGTCGCCCAGGCGCCGGGCGCCGCCGGGGTGCTTTCGGCGAACCAGTGCGACAGCATCTGGTCGAAGATCGGCGTCGGCGGGTCGGCCACCGGCGGCGGTTCTTCGGCGGGCCACCGCGGTTCGAGCTCGTGCCGGGCGGTGCCGTTGAGGGAGCCGTTGAGGGAGCCGTTGACCGCCGCGGGCAGCTCGGGCGGGAGGGCCCGCGGCGGCAGGTCGACCAGGATCAGCACGCCCGGGACGTGCACGCTGGCGGTGATACCGGCGCTGGCCGTCCGGGTGGTCGTGGGCCGCAGCCGGACGGTGATCCCGTGCGAGGCGGCCAGCCTGCTCACCACGAACAGGCCCATCCGGCGGGTGGTCTCCGGGCTGACCGCGGCCCCGGCGGCCAGCCGGGCGTTCGCCGCTTCGAGGTCCTCGCGGGTCATGCCGAGCCCGACGTCGACCACCTCGATCAGCAGGCCGCCGTCGAAGCCCCGGTCGGCGGTGAGCACGACCTGCTCCTCCGGCGGCGACGACCGGATGGCGTTCTCCAGCAGCTCGGCGAGGATGTGCACGACGTCCGCCGCGGCCTCGGACTGCACCGACCCGCGCGGCGCGTTGCCGAGGGAGACGCGCTGGTAGTCCTTGACCTCCGACGTCGCGGCCCGCAGCAGCTCGACCGTCGCGACCGGGCCGACGTCGCGGCGCACCGGCTTGCCACCCGCCAGGACCTGCAGGTTTTCGCCGTTGCGCCGCAGCCGGGTGGCGATGTGGTCGATCTGGAACAGCTCGGCCAGCCGCTGCGGGTCCTGCTCGTCGGCTTCGAGGTCCTCGATCACCGACAGCTGCAGCTCCACCAGCGACTGGCTGCGCCGGGACAGCGTCATGAACATCTCGCTGACCTGGATCCGCATCTCGGCCTGCTCGCCGACGGCCAGGCGCACCGCCTGCCGGTGCATGTCGTCGAAGGCCCGCGCGAGCTGCCCGATCTCCTCCTCGGAGTCGACCGGGATCGGCGCGGTCGTCCGCCAGTCGACGTCCTCGCCGTCGCGGATGCGTTCGATGGTGCCGGGCAGGCGGCGCTGCGCGGTGTCGAGCGCGGCGGCGTGCAGCCGCCGGATCGGGGCGACCACCGACCGGGCCACGGCGAGGGCGATGGCGAGGGCGCCGAGCAGCGAGGCGAGCACCAGCGCGGCGTCGCGCAGGGCGTCGGACCGGGCGGTGTTGGTCTGCGCGCCGACCGCGTCCGAAAGCGTTTTCACCTGCTCGGCGAGGATGGTGCCGAGCATCGCGCGCTTCGCCTCGGCGCCGCCGGCCCCGGGACTGGTCGCCGCGGCGAACCGAGCGGCCGCCGCCCCGGCGGGCAGCGCGCGCCGGATCTGTCCGGTGAGGACGGTTTCTTCGGCCGCGGCGCGTGCGGCGGCCGCCACCGAAGTGCCGTCGGGCCGCCCGGCCAGCGCCTGTTGATCGGCGAGACTGGTCCTCAGCTGCACCAATGATTCGGTGCCGGCCGCGGCCGCGTCGAGATCACCATTCCCCGCCTGCTCCGCGATTCCGCCGATCACCTCGCTGAGCGAGACGCCGAAGTCGTGGTAAGCCGCGGTTTTCGCGGCCGGCGAACCGGTCTGCTGCCGCAGGTCGGCCAATTTCCCCAGCTGATCTTCCAATGATCGCGACAACTCCGGGTTGAGCTGGGAAAAGGCGGCGTCGTGGCGCACGACGGCGGCTTTCTCGTCGACCGCGGCGGTCTGGGCGGCCCCGCCGTCGTGGATCATCTCGTCGTCGACGAGCCCGGCGAGTTCGGAAATGCCTTGCACGACCGGCATTTGGTCGCGGACGGCGCTGAGCCCGCCGGCCCGGGCGAGTTCGGCCTGCACCCGGCCGCCCGCCAGCAGCAGGGCGACCAGGACGGGCAGCAACAGCACCACGGAGATCTTGGTGCGCAACCGCCAGCTGCCCGGATTCCAGGAGGCGACGGAACGACGGGACGAGGGTTCGTCTTCTTTCATCGGTGGCGTGGCTCGATTCGTACCGGTGGCCCGAGAACGATTTCCGGTTCCTTTTCCGCGGAATTCAGCCGACGACGTAACTCCGGTGGACGCGGTGTTGTCAAGGAATGCCGTTCGTTTCCCCCCGTACGCACCAATCACACAGCGTGAACTGCCACTACGCGACTTTTTACCCTTGCGGAGAGTGAAGAAGGCTCGCCAGACCGTGTGGAATTCCAGCCCGGGTGCGTGAATTTCCGGCGGCCGCGCGACCTCCGTCGGGAGTCCCGGCACTGCCCGTTACCCTCGGCCGGGAAAGGAGGCCGGCGTCGATGTTGAAGATTCACTTCACGGAAGCGGACCTGGCGAAGATCACCATCGCCGAGGACGCCGACCCGATGTGGGAGCTGCTGATGAGCAGCTACCGCATCCGGCGGCCGGAAGGTGAGCCGTTCTTCGGCCGCTGGCGGCGGGGCTCGCGGTCGGCGGTCCCGCAGTCCGGCCGGCTGCTGATGTCCGCGGTCCCGCCGTACGGGTACTGCCCGGACTTCCTCACCCCGGCGGGCACCCGCACGATCGGCGACGGGATCGCGGCGGTGCTCGAGACGCCGGCGCCGGTGCTGGCCACCGACGTCGCCGAACTGGTGGCGCAGGGCACCCACGTCCCGGCCTGGCTCCGCCGGGTGGGCGACGGCGAGGCGGGCGAGCTCCGCCGCCTGGGCGCGGCGTTGCACGACTATTACCGCCAGTGCGTGGCCCCGGACTGGGCCACGGTCCGCCGCTCGGTGGCCCGCGACCGCCACCGCCTCCAGGCGAACCTGGACCGCGGTGGGCCGCAGCTGCTGCTGTCGACGTTGCACCCGGAGGTGACGTGGTCCCCGCCGGTGTTGCGGGTGCGCTTCCCGATCGACCAGGAACTGCAACTCAACGGCCGCGGGCTCAGGTTGATCCCGGCCTTCTTCGCCCACGGCATGCCGACGACGTACAAGGACCCGGTGCTCCCCCCGGCGCTGGTGTATTCGATCAGCCACCCGAGGTTCGACAGCGACGCGGAGCCGGGCCCCTCCCTGGCGGCGCTGCTGGGCCAGACGCGCGCGAGGGTGCTGGTGACGATCGCGACGACCCGCTGCAACACGAGCGAGCTGGCGGACCTGACGGGCATCTCCCCGGCAACGGCGAGCCAGCACGCATCGGTCCTGCGGGCGAGCGGGCTGATCAGCAGCAACCGGTCGGGGAAGTCGCAGATCCACGAGATCACCCCGCTGGGCCTGGGAATCATCCGGGCAAGCTGACGTCCGGCCCAAACGCACC
Source organism: Amycolatopsis sp. NPDC003861 (assembly GCF_053605405.1). NCBI lineage: Bacteria > Bacillati > Actinomycetota > Actinomycetes > Pseudonocardiales > Pseudonocardiaceae > Amycolatopsis > Amycolatopsis sp. NPDC003861. Next base: position 114 of record NZ_JBSGJD010000147.1, on the reverse strand, counting down.
CAATGTGGCGTTGGGTGCGTCCCACGCACCCAATGTGGCGTTGGGCGCATGGGACTGCCCCGAGTTTGGTTGACTCGCAGGTGGGGTGGATCAGGCCGCGGTTGCGTGCCTGCT
>NZ_JBSGJD010000146.1:0-24704 GCF_053605405.1 Amycolatopsis sp. NPDC003861 | reverse complement strand
GTGGTAAGGCGGGTTAGAACCCGCCTTACCACTCACGACCAGCCGCGGCAGACTCGGAACGTCGGATCTTCACGCGGCGGGTGTCAGGTTTGGGGCTTTCCGCCCGCGTACCGGGCGATGATCAGCGCGACCAGGATGATGGCGCCGTAGATCGCGCCCTGCCACTCGGCCGTGACGTGCGCGTAGTTGAGCAGGCTCGACACCGACGACAGGAGCAGGACGCCGGTGAGGGCGCCGACCAGGGTGCCCTTGCCGCCGTCGAGGGAGACGCCGCCGATCACCGCCGCCGCGAACACCTGCAGGATCATCCCGGAGCCCTGGTTCGCGCCCAAGGCCCCGACGTACCCCGTGTACGCGAGTCCGCCGATCGCCGCGAGGATCCCGGCGACGATGAACACCGCCCACGCGATCCGGTCGACGCGCACGCCCGCCGCCCGTGCGGCTTCGCGGTTGCCGCCGATCGCGTACAGCGCACGGCCGACGCGGTGGTAGCGCAGCACCCAGCCGGCGACCGCGAACAGCAGCGCCGCCAGCCACACCGACATCGGCAGCCCGGCGAACGTCGTCGTCGCCAGGTTGGTGAACGAGTCCGGCAGGTTGAACAGCGTCTTGCCCTTGGTCGACCCGACCTGGACCCCGCGCAGGACGGTCAGCATGGCCAGGGTGACGATGAAGGCGTTCAGCTTCAGCTTCACGATCAGGAAGCCGTTGACGAACCCGACCAGCGCCCCGCATAGCGGGATGATCAGCAGCCCGATCGCCGCGGGCAGCTCGACGCCGAAGCCGGCCGACGCCGCCGGGATCACCACCATCGCGCCCAGCGCGGGCGCCAGGCCCATGGTCGATTCCAGGGACAGGTCGAACTTGCCGGTGATCAGCACCAGCGACTCGCCGAGCACGACCAGCGACAGCGCGGCCGAGGCGGTCAGGATGCTGACGATGTTGCTCCAGCCGACGAAGGTGTCGTCGACCAGGCCGCCGATGAGGAACACGACGACCAGGGCGGGCAGGAGCGCGAGTTCGCGCAGCCAGACGGCCTTCCGGCGCCGGGGTGGCGCGGGCAGCTGCGTCTGCGAGGAGGTCATCACGTCGGTCACGAAAGCTCGACTCCTTCGATGTCGGCCACGAGGTCGCCGTCGGACCACCCGGCCTGGTGTTCGGCGACCACGGCCCCGGCGCGCAGCACCAGGACCCGGTCGCTGAGGCGCAGGTCGTCGAGCTCGTCGCTGACGATCAGCACCGCCTTGCCCTCGGCGCGCACCCGGTCGACGACCGCGAGCAGCGCCTCCTTCGACTTCACGTCCACCCCAGCGGTCGGGTTGATCAGCACGACCACCCGCGGCTCGCTCAGCAGCGCCCGGGCCAGCACGACCTTCTGCTGGTTGCCGCCGGAGAGGTCCGACACCGGCTGGTCGGCCCCCGCGGCGACGATGTCGTAGTCCTTCAGCGCCTGGGCCGCCTTCGCGTACCGCGTCGCGGGGGACGCGATCCCGCCGCGGCCCAGCTTGTCCAAAATGGACATCGTGGCGTTGTCGGCGATCGAGTGCTCCAGCACCAGGCCTTCGTGGTGCCGGTCGCGCGGCACGCACCCGATCCCCGCCCGCAGCGCCGCCGGGATGTCGCCGGGCCGCAGCGGTGAGCCGTCGACGCGGATCGTGCCCGCCGACGGCGTCCGCAGGCCGTAGACCGTTTCGGCGACCTGGTGCTTGCCGCTGGCGTTGCTGCCCGCGAGCCCGACGACCTCACCGCGGCGGAGCCGGAACGAGACGTCCCGGAAGCCGTCGCCGGAGAGGCCTTCGACGGCGAGGATCTCGGACGCGCCGGCGTCGAGAGCCTCGCGCGAAGCGGCGTCCCGCACCGACAGGCCGCCGGGCTCGCCGGTCATCGCGTCGACCAGTTCCGCGCGGCCCACCTCGGCGACCGGTGCGGTGAGGACGTGCTTCGCGTCGCGCAGCACGGTCACCGCCTGGCAGACCTCGTAGACCTCGTGCAGGTGGTGCGAGATGAACAGGAACGTCACCCCGCCCGCCTGCATCTGGCGCATCCGCTCGAAGAGCCGCTCGATGGCCTGGCTGTCCAGCTGCGCGGTCGGCTCGTCGAGGACGATGAACCGGGCGCCGTAGGACAACGCGCGGGCGATCTCGACGAACTGCCGGTCCTCGACCGAGAGGTCCCCGGCCGGGGTGTCGACGTCGACGTGCACGTCCCAGGATTCCAGGAGGTCGCGCGCCTTGCGCCGCAACGACTTCCAGCCGATCGAGAACCCGCCGCCGGACTGCCGGTTGAGGAACAGGTTCTCGGCGACGGTGAGCTGCGGGACGACCATCGCGTGCTGGTACACGCAGGCGACGCGCGCCTTCCAGTCGTCCTGTTTGGACAGTGGTGGGGCCGGCTCGCCGCCGAACTCGACGTGCCCGGTGTCCGTGGCGGACAGGCCGGTGAGGATGGAGACGAGCGTCGACTTGCCGGCCCCGTTGCGCCCGACGAGCGCGTGCGACTCGCCGGGGTGCACGGTGAGGCTGACGTCGTGGAGCGCCACGGTGGGGCCGTAGCGCTTCCCGACATCTACCGCGCTGACCACCGGGATGGCGGGTTCGCCGGCGGGCAGCGCGGTCACAGGTTGTTCCCCCAGAGGGCCTTGTCGTCCACGTTGTCCTTGGTGATGACGGGCGCGGGCAGCTGGTCCTCGAGGATGCCGGGGCTGATCTCGACGATCGTGCTGCCGTGATCGGTCGGCCCGGCCTTGAACGTCTCGCCCGCCATGGCCTTCTTCAGCCAGTAGAGGCCGTACTTCGCGTAGGCGTCGGCCGGCTGGGATACCGTGGCGTCCAGCTCGCCGGCGCGGATCGCGGCCAGCTCCTGCGGGATGCCGTCGTTGGAGACGAGCACGACGTGCTTCGGGTCCCCGACCGGGAAGAACAGGTTCTTGCGCTTGAGCGCCTGCTCGGTCGGGGCCAGGTAGACGCCGCCGGCCTGCATGTAGACGCCCTTGATGTCCGGGTTCGCGGTCAGCATGCTGTCCAGGCCGGAGGACGCCTTGTCGGCCTTCCACTCGGCCGGGATCTCCAGCACCTGGATGCCGGGGTACTTGGCCTTCATGCAGTCGCGGAAGGCCTCCGAGCGGTCGCGGCCGTTGACCGAGGCGAGGTCGCCCATGATCTGCACGACCTTGCCGGACTTGACCTTCTCGCCGATCGCTTCGCAGGCCTTGGTGCCGTAGGCCTTGTTGTCGGCCCGGACCACCATGGCGACCTTGCCGCTCTCGGGGGCGACGTCGACCGCGACCACCGGCACGCCCTTGTTCTCGGCCTGCTTGAGCCCGGCGACGATGGCCGCGGAGTCCAGCGGCGTCACGACCAGGCCCTTGACGCCCTGGTTGAGGAAGGTGCCGATGTCGGTGATCAGCTTCGCGGGGTCGCTGTCGGCGTTGACCGTCGGGAGGACGTCGACGCCCTCCTCCGCGGCCATCTTGGGCACGTAGTTGTTGTAGGCCTGCCAGAACGGCGAGGTCAGCAGCGGCAGCGTCGCACCGACCTTGCCGCCCGCGCCGCCACCCGCCGCGGGCGCCGCCGCGTTGTCCTTAGTGGACCCACAGGCGGCCAGGACCAGGCCGCAGGCGGCGACGGCGGCCACCTTGATCACCTTCGTGCGCACAGCATCCTCCTTGATGACGGCGGGGAATCAAGTCGTTCTAGTCGTGGTTCACGGGGCCGCGAGGACGCAGGCCGTACATGCCGCCGTCGACCGCGAGGGCGGTGCCGGTGGTCGAAGCGGAGCGGGGGCTCGCCAGGTAGGCGATGGCGTTGGCGACCTCGTCCGCGGTCACCAGCCGGCCCATCGGCTGGCGGGCCGCGAGGGCCGCGCGTTCGGCCGCCGGGTCTTCGGCGGCGTCCAGGAGCCGGCCCACCCACGGGGTGTCCGCCGTGCCCGGGCACACGCAATTGACGCGGATCCCGTCGGGCAGGTGGTCGGTCGCCATGGCCAGGGTCAGCGAGAGCACCGCGCCCTTGCTGGCCGAGTAGAGCGCGCGGTTGGGCAGGCCCGCCCAGGCCGCGATGGAGCACGTGTTGACGATCGCCGCGGACGGCGAGTTCTTCAGGTGCGGCAGCGCGGCCCGGGCGAGCCGGACCATGCCGACGACGTTGACGTCGAAGACGCGGTGCCATTCGTCGTCGTCGTTGCCCGTGACGTCGCCCTGCGCGCCGATGCCGGCGTTGTTGACGAGGATGTCGAGGCGCCCGAAGCGGTCCACGACGGCGTCGATGGCCGCACGGACTTCGCCGTCGGAAGAGACGTCGCAGCGGATGCCGTCGTCGCCCGGCTTCAGGTCGAGGATCGCCACCTGCGCGCCGCGTTCGGCCAGCAGGTCCGCCGCCGCCTTGCCGATGCCCGAGGCGCCTCCGGTGACGGCGGCCACCAGGCCCTCGAATTCACTCACTTGCGGTCTCCGTCCACTCGGGACCGTCCGGGAACCGGAACCGGCGCAGCGTCGCGTCGTGCATGCGCGCGGAGAACCCGGGGGCGGTCGGGGCCAGGTAGCGGCCGCGCTCGACGACGGCCGGGTCGGTGAAGTGCTCGTGCAGGTGGTCGACCCACTCGATCGAGCGGTCCGCGTCGGTGCCGGACACGGCCACGAAGTCGAACATCGAGAGGTGCCGGACGAGCTCGCAGAGCCCGACGCCGCCGGCGTGCGGGCACACCGGGACGCCGAACTTGGCGGCCAGCAGCAGGATCGCCAGGTTCTCGTTGAAGCCGCCGACGCGGGCGGCGTCCAGCTGGAGCACCGAAATCGCGTCCGCCTGCAGCAACTGCTTGAAGATCACGCGGTTCTGGACGTGCTCGCCGGTGGCGATCTTGATCGGCGCGAGGGCCTTCGCGATCGCCGCGTGGCCGAGGACGTCGTCCGGGGAGGTCGGTTCCTCGATCCAGTACGGGTCGTAGGGCGCGAGCGCGGTCATCCAGGTGACCGCGGCCGAGACGTCCCAGCGCTGGTTGGCGTCGACCGCGATCCGGACGTCCTGGCCGACGGTCTCCCGCGCCAGTTTCATCCGGCGGACGTCGTCCTCGAGGTTGCCGCCGACCTTGAGCTTGATCATCTCGAAGCCGTCGGCGACGGCCTGTTCGGCGAGCCGCACGAGCTTCGCGTCCGCGTACCCGAGCCAGCCGGGGGACGTGCTGTAGGCGCGGTAGCCGTCCGCTTCGAGCTGCTTGGTCCGCTCCGCCCGGCCCGGTTCCGCGCGCCGCAGGATGTCGAGGGCCTCGGCTTCGGTGAGCGCGTCGGACAGGTACCGGAAGTCGACCAGCGACACGAGTTCTTCGGGCGTCATCCGGGCCGCGAACTGCCAGACCGGCAGGCCGGCTCGGCGCGCGGCAAGGTCCCAGGCGGCGTTGACCACCGCTCCGACGGCCATGTGCGCGACGCCCTTTTCGGGGCCCAGCCAGCGGAACTGCGAGTCGCCGACGAGCGTGCGGGACAGGTCGCCGAGCGCGGCCGCGTCCTCCGGGACGTCCCGGCCGACGACGTGCGGTGCGAGCGCGCGGATCGCGGCGGCCTGGACGTCGTTGCCGCGGCCGATGGTGAACGCGAGGCCGTAGCCGTCCGGGCCGCCGTCGGCGTGCAGCACGACGTAGGCGGCGGAGTAGTCGGGGTCGGGGTTCATCGCGTCCGAGCCGTCGAGCTCCTTGGACGTCGGGAACCGGACGTCGAGGACCTCCATGCCGATGATCTTCGCCATGGTCAGGCCTGCCTCGCCGTCTGGCGCTGCCGCCCGAGCCCGTCGATCTCGAGCTCGATGACGTCGCCGTCGCGCAGGTACGGCTTCGGGTCGGGCTGTCCGAGCGCGACGCCTTCGGGGGTGCCGGTGTTGATCAGGTCGCCGGGCCGCAGCACCATCACCTGCGACAGGTGGTGGACGATCTCGGCGACGGTGAAGATCATGTCCTTGGTCGAGGAGTCCTGCTTCTTCTCGCCGTTGACCCACAGCCGCAGGCCGAGGTCCTGGGGGTCGGGCACCTCGCCCGCCGGGATCAGCGCCGGGCCGAGCGGGTTGAAGTTCTCGCAGGACTTGCCCTTGTCCCACTGGCCGGCGCGGAACTGCAGCTCGCGCTCGGAGACGTCGTTCGAGACGACGTAGCCGGCGACGTACTCCAGCGCTTCCTCGACGCTTTCGAGGTAGCGGGCGGTCTTGCCGATGACGACGCCGAGCTCGACCTCCCAGTCGGTGCTGACCGAGCCGCGCGGGATGAGCACGTCGTCGGCCGGGCCGACCACGACGTCCGGCGCCTTCATGAAGACCACCGGCTCGGTCGGCGGCGTCGCGCCGGTTTCCTCGGCGTGGCGGCGGTAGTTCATGCCGATGCAGACGACCTTGCCGGGCTGGGCGATCGGCGGGCCGACGCGCAGGCCGGTTCCGGACGCTTCCGGCAGCTCTCCGGCGGCGAGCGCGGCGGCCGTGCGCGCGATCCCGTCCGCGGCGAGGAAGCCGCCGTCGATGTCGGCGGTGAGGCCGCCCAGTTCGTAGGTCGTGCCGTCGTCGGCCCGCACGAACGGACGCTCACTCCCCGGCTCCCCGAGACGCACAAGCTGCACGGATGTTTCCCTTCACCCACACCGACCAGACATCCGATGTATATCGCAGTCGCGACCGCCGATCCAGAGCCATCGCCGAACTGGGGCAAAATTGATCGGATCAGTGTCGGTGTCGGGTCAAGCGACCACGGAGTGTCACGGGTCACAGCCGGAATAGCACCGCGGCTCTTCCCGCTGGTCCCCGGTGAGGGAGCGAAAGGACGGGCATGACCACCACGGCGGAACGTACCGCGCCGAGCCGGCGGGCGCAGCTGAAGTTCGTCCTCGTCCTGGGCGGCCTCACCGCCTTCGGGCCCCTGTCGATCGACATGTACCTGCCCGCGCTGCCGCGGATGGCGGCCGACCTGCACGCGGCGGACAGCACGGTCCAGCTGACGCTGAGCGCGTTCATCGTCGGGCTGGCGCTGGGCCAGCTGGTGCTCGGGCCGCTGTCGGACGCGCTGGGCCGCCGTCGCCCGCTGCTCGCGGGGCTCGTGCTCTACGTCGTGGGCTCGGTGCTGTGCGCGGTGAGCCCGAACGCATTCCTGCTGGTCGCGGCGCGGCTCGTGCAGTCCCTCGGCGCGGCGGCGGGCATCGTGATCGCGCGCGCGACCGTGCGCGACCTGTTCTCCGGGACCGCGATGACGAAGTTCTTCTCGACGTTGATGCTGGTCAGCGGCCTGGCCCCGATCCTGGCGCCGCTGATCGGCGGCCAGCTGCTGAACTGGACGTCGTGGCGCGGGGTGTTCGTCGTGCTGACGGCGTTCGGCGCGCTGCTGCTGGCCGTGGTGGTGTTCTTCCTGCCGGAGCCGTCGGCGGTGCGGTCTCCGCTGCGGCTCGGCCAGGTGATGCGCACCTACGGGCGGCTGGCGCTGGACCGGTCGTTCGCCGGGTACGCACTGGCGTCGGGGCTGCTGTTCGCGTCGATGTTCGCCTACATCTCGGGATCCTCGTTCGCGCTCCAGGGCGTGTACGGGTTGAGCCCGCAGGTCTACAGCGTGGTGTTCGGCGCGAACGGCGTCGGGATCGTGCTGGCGGGGCAGCTCAACGGCCGTCTCGTGGGACGGGTCCGCGAGCGGGTGCTGCTGCTGTCCGGGCTGCTGCTCGGGGTGTTCGGCGGGGCTTTCGTGCTGGCTTCGGTGCTCTTGAAGGCGCCGCTGGCGGTGCTGCTGGTGTCGCTGTTCCTGCTGGTGTCGAGCATCGGCCTGGTGATGCCGAACGCGAGTTCGCTGGCGCTGGCGTCGCACGCGCGCTCGGCGGGGGCGGCGTCGGCGTTGCTGGGGGTGCTGCAGTTCGTGGTGGGTGCGGTGGCGACGCCGCTGGTCGGCCTGGGCGGCCCGGGGACGGCGGTGCCGATGGCCGCGACCATGGCGGGGTTCGCGGCGCTGGCGCTGGTGGCCTACCTGACGCTGGCCCGCCCGGCTACCGCCTGAGGAGCCGGTCCAGCTCATCGGCGGCCGGTTCGTGGCCGGCGTCGGCGATCCGCTGCAGCTCGAGGAGGTCCTTCGCGGCGACCGCGCGGCGGGTGAGCAGTTCCCCGGCCCGGTCGCAGCCCTCGTCCAGCAGCTCGCTCAGCTCCTCGACGTCCCCGCGCGTGTCGGCGAGGTCCGCGAGCCGGTCCAGCGCGGTTTCGTTGCCCTCGTCGGCCAGCGCGCGCAGAGTCTCGTGATCGGTCATGGGGCCAGCCTGCAACCTTGCCCCAGGGGCAAGGTCAAGTGCGAGGATGGCCGGGTGCTCACCATCGGACAGCTCGCCGGGTACGTCGGCGTGACGGCCAAGGCGATCCGCGTCTACCACGCGAAAGGCCTGCTTCCCGAGCCGGACCGCGACCGCTCCGGGTACCGCCGCTACCACGCCGCGGACGCGGTCGAGCTGATCAAGATCCGCACCCTCGCCGAGGCCGGCGTCCCGCTGGCCCGGATCCGCGAACTCCGCGCGGGCGACGGGCTCGCCTCGGCGCTGCGGCAGATCGACGACGACCTCGCCGCGCGGATCGAGGCCCTGCGGGCCACCCGGTCGCGGCTGCGGCGCCTGGCATCCGGCCGGTTGTCCCCGCTGCCGGACGAGGTGGTGGCCTACCTCGGCCGGCTGCCGGACCTCGGGTTCAGCGAGCGCTGGGTGACGCTGCAGGGCGACCTCTGGCTCCTGGTGTTCGCCACCCACCCGGAGACGGCGCGCGCGAACTTCCGCGACCAGTCGTCGATGCTCGACGACCCGGCGTTGCTCGCCGTGGTCCTCGAGTACGACCGGGTGCACGACGTCGATCCGCACGATCCGCGCGTGGATGCGCTGGCTTCGCGGCTTGTCGCGGCCACGCGTGCTCGCTATGGTGACGAGCTGCCGGCGTACGACCCGGGGTCCGCGATTCCGGCGTTGGTGCAGGGTGCGGTGAACGCGTCTTCCCCGGCCTGGCGGCGGCTTGATGCTTTGTTGCGGAAGCGGCTCGGGGGAGCTTCCCGCCACCCCGAAGCCTGATTGTGACTACGGCCGGCAGCACCGCGTCAAGGCGGGAAAGCGTGCCTTGACCCGGCGCCGCCGGCCGTGTTCTGGCTTCGGATCGGGGTTGCGGGGGGTCTGGGTGTTGTCCTGCGGGTTGCTCTCTGCCGCGGTCTTTGCCGCCGGTCGGGCTGCTGCCGTGGCTTCCTTCGGCGCTATGCCAGTGACGCCAGGTCTGCCGTCTTGAGCTGGTCCGCCGTCACCTTCTGACGGCCGTCCACCAATGCTCCCAGGGCGTCTCCGTCGTCCCACATGTTCACGTTCATCGCCGCCGCCACTTCGCCGTCGCGCAGCCAGAAGGCCGTGAACTCGCGGGAGGCCAGGTCGCCGCGGATCACCAGCTCGTCCGCGGCCGGGTCCGCCAGGCCCCGGTACTCGCAGCCCAGGTCGTACTGGTCGGTGAAGAAGTACGGCGAGGCCAGGAACGGCTCGTTCTCGCCCAGCAGGTTCTGCGCCACGTGCGCGCCCTGGTCCTTCGCGTTCGCCCAGTGCTCGACGCGGACGCGGCGACCGAACTTCGGGTGGAAGTGGGCCGCGATGTCGCCCACCGCGTAGACGTCCGGGGCCGCCGTGCGGAGGCCCGCGTCCACCGCCACGCCTCCGTCGTCCGCGAGCTCCAGGCCCGCCGCGTGGGCCAGCTCGACCCTCGGCACCGCGCCCACCGCGATCAGGACCACGTCCGCCGTCAGCTCTTCGCCGGTGCCGAGGCGCACGCCGCGGACGCCGTCCGGGCCGCCCGTGATCTCCGCGACCTGCTCGCCCAGGCGGTAGTGCACGCCGTTGGCGACGTGCAGGTCCCGGAACACCCCGCCGACCGTCTCGCCGACCACGTTCGCCAGCGGCACCGGCACCGGGTCGACGACCGTCACCTCCGCGTTGTGCGTGCGGGCCGCCGCGGCCGCCTCGGAGCCGATCCAGCCGGCGCCGACGATCACCACGCGCTCGGCCGCGGCGAACGCCGACCGCAGCTTGAGCGAGTCGTCGAGGGTGCGCAGCGTGTACAGCCCGGGCAGGTCGCCGCCGGGGACCGGGAGCCGGCGGGGCTGGGAGCCGGTCGCCAGGACCAGCCGGTCGTAGCGGTGCTCGCCGCCCGCCTCGTCGAGGACCAGGCGGGCGCCCAGCTCGAGGCGGGTCGCCGTGACGCCGGCGCTGAAGCGGATGTCCTTCTCGGCGTAGAACTTCTCTTCGTGCACCCAGTCGGGTTCGTCGGCGTTGCCCAGCAGGACGCCCTTCGACAGCGGCGGCAGCTCGTACGGGCGGTGCGGATCCGAGCCCAGCAACAGGATTTCGCCGCTGTAACCGCGTTCGCGCACCGCAGCCGCCGCGGATGCCCCGCCCAGGCCCGCACCGACGATGACGATCTTCCGCGGCTCCGACATCCATACCTCCAGTAAGACGGCTCCTGGACCGGACGCTACCCGCGAACCGGCCGCACCACGAGCCGTGGCTACGCCGAAAATCCGGAAAGCGCAAGACAAAACCCGCGAGTAGGCAGATCGGGTGAACGCGCGTCATAGCGGCGGCGGGGGCCGCTCCCACCCTCGCACGGAGCACGACCACGACAAGGAAGCGAGGGCGGCGACCATGAGTCGGGGCGAGTGGTCGATCGGCTGCCGGGATCTGGCCGGCCGGCGCCGGGATGTGACGGTGTTCGTCAGCAACGACAAGGTGGTGCTGGTCGCGCCGCCGGGCGAGGCGGCGGTGCTCGGGCCGCTCGACGTCGGACGGCTGCGAGCCGCCCTGCGGGACGCCGTCGTCGCGACGGCCGACGAGGAAGAAAGCTGACAACTACCGTTCCTACTTTTCAGTAGGTTAGAGTCGGGCCCGACGAGAAGGGACCGGCCATGACGACCTACTTCGTGACGGGCGCGACGGGCTTCATCGGGAAACGCCTGGTCGCCCGGCTGCTGCGGCGGCCGGAGACGTCCGCGGTGTACGCGCTGGTGCGGGAGACCTCCCGCGAGCGCCTGGCCACCTGCGCGCGGGACTGGCCGGACGCGGACAAACTGCACCCGGTGCTCGGCGACCTCGCCGAACCCCGGCTCGGCGCCGATCCCGCCGAGCTCCCCCACCTCGACCACGTCGTCCACCTCGGCGCGATCTACGACCTCACCGCCGACGAGGAGGCCAACCGGCGCGCCAACGTCGAGGGCACTCGCCACCTGCTGGCCTTCGCCGCCGCGGCGCGGGCCGGGCTGGTGCACCACGTGTCGTCGATCGCCGTGGCCGGGGACCACGCCGGGCGGTTCACCGAGGCCGACTTCGACCTCGGCCAGCGCTTCGGCTCGCCGTACCACGCGACGAAGTTCCAGGCCGAAAAGCTCGTCCGCGAGCAGCCGCTGCCCTTCCGCGTCTACCGGCCGTCGGCCGTCGTCGGCGACTCGCGCACCGGCGAGATGGACAAGGTCGACGGGCCCTACTACTTCCTGCCGGCCATCTCGCGGCTGGCGGCCCTGCCCGGCCGTCTCCCGCTGGCCGCCCCCGATCTCGGCGCGACGAACCTGGTGCCGGTCGACTACGTCGTCGACGCGATGGACCACCTGATGCACCGGGACGCGCCCTCGGGGACGACCTACCACCTCGCCGCCGCGCGCCCGCAGCCGCTCAACTCCGTGTACAACGCCTTCGCGCGCGCCGCGGGCGGCCCGAAGATCCGGGCCGTGCTGCCGGAGAAGCCGTCCGGGGCCCTCCGGCGGGCCGGCACCCGCCTGGCGCACGCGGCCGCGGCCGGGATCGACCGCATCCCCGGCGGCCGCGGCGCCCGCGCGGCCGTCCTGGAGGAGCTCGGCGTCCCCCTGGCCGTGCTGCCGCACCTGACCATGGACGTCGTCTTCGACACCGCGCGCACCACGACGGCGTTGTTCGGCAGCGGCATCGAACTCCCCGAGCTGCGGGACTACGCGGCCCCGCTCTACCGGTACTGGCGGGACCACCTCGACCCCGACCGCGCGCGCCGCACCCACGGCCTGGCCGGGCGGACGGTGCTGATCACCGGCGCCTCGTCCGGCATCGGCCGGGCGTCCGCGCTCGCCGTGGCCCGCAAGGGCGCGAAGGTGATCCTCGTGGCGCGCCGCGCGTCGGAGCTCGAAGAAGTGCGGGCGGAGATCCTCGCGGCCGGCGGCTCCGCGGCGGCGTACCCGTGCGACCTCACCGACGGCGACGCCATCGACGCGCTGGTCAAGGACGTGCTCGCCGACCACGGCGCGGTGGACGTGCTGGTGAACAACGCCGGCCGGTCGATCCGGCGCTCGGTCGCGCTGTCCACGCAGCGGTTCCACGACTTCGAGCGCACGATGGCGATCAACTACTTCGGGCCGGTGCGGCTGATCCTCGGCTTCCTGCCGTCGATGGCGCAGCGGCGGTTCGGCCACGTCGTCAACGTGACGACCCAGGGCCTGCAGACCGACACCCCGCGCTTCTCGGCCTACCTGGCGTCGAAGGCGGCCCTGGAGGAGTTCGGGCTGACGGCCGGGCGCGAGACGCTCTCGGACGGCGTCACGTTCACGTCGGTGCGGATGCCGCTGGTGCGGACGCCGATGATCGCCCCGACCGGCTACCGCGGGATCCCGTCCAGCAGCCCGGAACGCGCGGCGGCGCTGGTGGTGAAGGCGTGCGAGGAGCGGCCGGAGATCCTCAGCCTCCCCGAAGGCCGCGCCGCCGAACTGGCGACGCTCGCCGCGCCGAAGCTCGCCCGGTTCGCCGCGCACCTGGCCTACCGGGCGATGCCGGAGTCCGCGCCCGAAGCGCGCGGCCTGCCCCGCCGCTCGGCGCCGGCGTCGGTCGCGGCGGCGGTGACCCGCCTGATCTGGCGCCGTCGTGCCTGATTCCCGCGAATTCCGCCGAAACGGTGGCACGCACCCGACGGTACTTCTACCCTCGCGCGAGTCCCGTACACCCGTACGGGCTTCAACTGGGGAGTTCGGAATGCCGGAATTCAGCGTATTCGATCGCAGCACCACGACCGACAAGACGGCCGTGATCGGCACCGCGCGGCGCACCCTCGGGTGACACCCGGCGGCGTCGGAGGTCCCGGATGACTCGTTCGCGACCGTCCGGCGCGTGACGCGCGGCGAACGCCACCCCGGGGCTTCCGGGGTGGCGTTCGCACCGGTCCGCCGGGTGCGGACCCCGGCCGCTACCATCGTTTCCCGGGCGTGATCGGGAGTGGAAGGCGGGCGGGGCGTGGACGTGGCGAGTCCTGCGCACGTCGCCACGCCGCCGGCGCCCGTCCGGCAGACCCGGCCGCTGCTGCGCGGGAGCATCCACGCCGGCTGGGTGATCGTGCTCGCGCTGGCCACCGAACTGCGCGTCGGCCGCTTCGGCTTCCACCCCTCCGACCAAGGCTTCATCCTCGCCCAGGCGTGGCGCGTGCTGCACGGCGAAGTCCCGCACGCCGACATCATCTCCGCCCGCCCGCTCGGGTCCGCGGTGCTGCACGTCGCCGACTTCGCCCTGCCGATGCCGCTGTTCTTCGGCTCCAGCTTCCTGTCCATGATCGAGATCATCGTGGCCACGATCGCGTTCGCCACCCTGGTCACCCGGCGCCGGGTGCTGGACTGGGGCCCGGGGATGACGGCGCTGGTCGCGGCCGCGTCGCTGATCAACCTCAACGCCTTCCCGCTGATGGCCTGGCACACCGTGGACGGCATCTTCCTCACCGCGTGCGGCGCCTGGGCCCTGGACGCGGGCCTGCGCGGCGGCCGCGCGCTCGCCCGCCGCGGCGGGCTGGTGCTGCTCGGCTGCGCGGTGTTCGTCAAGCAGAGCTTCGCGCTGGCCGCGGTGATCGGCGTCGTCTGGCTCGTGCTGCACCCGGCGACGCGGGCGGGCACGCGCCGCGCGGCCCGGTTCGTCCTCGACCTCCTCGCGCTCGGCGCGCCCGGGCTGGCGTACGTGGCGTGGGTGAGCCTCGGCGGCGGTTTCCCGGAGATGGTCGAGCAGGTCACCGGCGGTGTGCCCGCGTACGGCGAGCGGCTGCTCGGGCTCTGGCTCGACGACCCGGAGGTGCTGACCAAGGCCCCCGTGCGGGAGCTGGGCTTCTTCGCCGCGATCGCCGTGGTGCTGCTGGCCGTCCGGCTGCCCGGCGACCGGCTCGGCGTGGCCGGGCGGGTCGTGTCCTGGGTGCTGGTGCTCGCCGGGGCCACGGCGGTGGTGTGGACCGTCGTCGACGGCCGGTTCACCGGCTCCTCGCGCTGGGCGGACGTCCTGTGGTGGATCGTCGCGGTCAGCGTGCCGGTGAACGCGGCCGTCCGGCGGAAGGTCCCGTGGGCGGGGCTGCTCGTGCTCGCCACAGGGTTCATGACCAGCCTGTCCTGGGGCAACGACACGCCGACGCTGCTCACCGGCACCCTGGCCCTGACGGCGTTGCTGCTGCTGGGCCAGCTGGTCCCGCCCCGCCCGCGGCCGGTGCCCCGCTGGGTGACGGCGACGGCCGGCGTGACCGCGGTGGCCGTCTGCGGCTGGGTCGTCGTCGCCCGCCACGACCAGGCCGCCTACCTCGACGTCAGCCACGACCGGCTGACCGAGGACCTCGGCGCCGTCACCCCGGCGATGGCGGGGATCCGGACGAACCCCTCGACGTTCACCTTCGTCCGGCAGATCCGCGACTGCCTGGACCGCTTCCCGGCCGCGCGGACGGCGATCCTGCCGGACAGCCCGTTCGCCTACCCGGCGTTCGGCCTGCGCAACCCGTTCCCCCTCGAATGGCCGCTGCCGCTGGAGATCGTCGGCGACGCGCCCGAGCGCATGCTCGCGACGGCGGACGAGCTGAACCGCGAAGGCGGCTACCTGGTCCTGTTCGAGACGGATTCGATCCGGATGCTCGCGACGGGCGGCCCGGTCCCGGAGTCGATCCCGGTCGACACGCCGGTGTTCGACTACCTGGGGCTGGAGAAGGCGATCCAGGCCCGGCTCACCGGGCGGGCCGTCACCTGCGGCAGCTTCGTCGGGAAGTACGCCCCCTAGGACTCCCGCACCGCGCCGGTGAACTCCCGGAACGCGTCGACCAGGACCCGCGCGAGGTCGTCCTCCCCGACCCCGGCGAGCAGCTCCTCGAACCGCCTTCCCTCCTCACCGACCTTGGCGCTGCGCGGGAACATGGCTTCCTCGTACTCCGCCAGCGCGGCTTCGGCCGCGCCGGGGCGCGCGGCGAGGGCCAGGCCGAGCTCGGCTCCGTCGAGCATGGCGAGGTTGGCGCCTTCGCCGTTGGCCGGCATGAGGTGGGCCGCGTCGCCGACCAGCGTCACCCCCGGCACGCGCGCCCACCGGTGCCCGACCGGCAGGGTGTAGTGCAGCCGCAGGACGGGCGGGGTGTCGCCGTCGGTGATCAGCGCGGTGAGTTCGGGCACCCAGCCGTCGAACTCCGCCGCGACCCGGGCGGCGGCCGCGGCGGGGTCGGTGAAGTCGATCGCGTCGAACCAGGCCGGCGGCCGGGTCAGCGACACGTAGGTGTGCAGCGTGTCCCCGCTCTCCCGGTGGGCGTGGATGCCCTTGTCCACCGACGGCACCATCAGCGAGCCGCCGCCCACCGCCTTCGCGGCGGCGGGGTGCCGGGTGTCCGCGTCGTACAGGTAGATCTCGACGAAGGCTTCGCCGACATACTCCGGCACCGCGTCGGTGAGCAGCGGCCGGATCTTCGACCAGGCACCGTCCGCGCCGACCAGGAGGCTCGTGACGACGGCGCGGCCGCCGGCGAAGGTCACCTCGTGCCGGCCGTCGCCGAGAGCGCGGGCCCCGGTCACCTTGTGTCCCCAGTGGACAGTGCCGGCCGGGAGCGCGTCGAGCAGCATCCGCCGCAGGTCGGCGCGCTGCACCTCGGGACGGCCGCCGGTGCCGTCGTCGGCCTGTTCGGCCAGCACGGTCCCGTGCCGGTCGAGCACCCGCATCGCCTGCCTGCCCTCCAGCACGAGGCCGCGGAACTCGGCCGTCAGCCCGGCCGCCTCGACGGCGATCTGCCCGTTGTAGTCGTGGATGTCGAGCATCCCGCCCTGCATCCGGGCCGCCGGGGAGGACTCGGCTTCGTAGACGTCGGCGGCGATGCCGTGGACGTGCAGGACGCGGGCGAGGGTGAGGCCGCCGAGACCGGCGCCGATGATCGTGACGTGCATGGGTGCTCCTTCGGGTTGCGGTGCGACTCCCGAAGGCTGGCGAAGATCACTGGCGCGGGCCGCACACGGAGCTGGCACGCCGCTGGCGGGCGCTGTCAGTCGGCGAGCAGGTCGTCGGGGCTGCCGCCGGCCAGGTCCGCCAGGACGTCGAGCGCCGCCGCGAGGGCCGCCGGCGGCGGGGCCGACACCGCGACCCGCACCGCGTTCGGCGCGTGGCCGGGCAGGACCGCGAACGCGGCCGCCGGGGACAGCGCGATCCCCCGGCGGGCGGCCGCCGCGACGAACGTCTCCGCCCGCCACTGCTCCGGCAGCTCCCACCAGCGGTGGTACGACGCCGGGTCGCCGCGCAGGCCCGGGAGCTTCTCCGCCACCACGGTCGCGCGCGCGGCCGCGTCCCGGCGTTTCGCCGCCTCGATCTCCGCCAGGGTGCCGGTCACGATCCACTGGGTCGCCGCTTCGACGGCGAACCGGGACACGCCCCAGGCGCCCGAGCGCACCGACGACGCCAGCCGGGCCGTCCAGGCCGGCGGCGTCACCAGGAATCCCGCCGTCAGGCCCGGCGCGACCCGTTTGGACAGGCTGTCCACGAACACCGTGCGCTCCGGCGCGTACGCGGCGAAGGGGCGGACGTCGTCGCGCAGGAACGTGTAGATGCCGTCTTCGATGACCGGCAGGTCCAGGCGGCCCGTGACCTCGGCGAGCTCGGCGCGGCGCTGCGGCGGCATGGTCGTGCCGAGCGGGTTGTGCAGCGTCGGCTGGACGTAGAGCGCGCGCACCGGCCCGGCCGCGGCGAGCGCCGAGGGCACCAGCCCGGATTCGTCGGTCTCGATCGGCACGAGTTCGACGCCGAGGCGCGCCGCGAGGGCCTTCACCACCGGGTACGTCAGCGACTCGACCGCGAGCCGCTCCCCCACCGGCACGAACGCGGCGATCGCCGCCGCCAGGGCCTGCCTGCCGTTGCCGGTGAACAGGATCGCCGCCGGGTCCGGGCGCCAGTCGCCGCGGGCGAGCAGGCCGGCCGCGGCCTCGCGGGCGACCGGGGTGCCCGCCGCGCCGATCGGGTGGAGGGCCGCGGTCAGGACGTCGTCGCGCAGCAACGGTTCCAGGGCGCGCGCCAGCTTCGCGGACTCCTCCGGCAGGACGGCGAAGTTGAGTTCGAGGTCGACGCGGGCGCCGCCGGGCTCGGCGAGCGCGGGTTCGGGCGGTGGCTTCGCCGCGCGGACGAAGGTGCCGCGCCCGACCTCGCCGACGGCCAGGCCGCGCCGGACGAGCTCGCCGTAGACGCGGGCGGCGGTGGAACCGGCGATGCCGCGCTGCCGCGCGAAGCGGCGCTGGGGCGGGAGCCGGTCGCCGGGGCGGAGACGGCCGGCCTCGATGTCGGCGGCGATGGCGTCCGCGACGACGCGGTAGTCGTCCATGGTCACCTTCCCGCCGGAAACGCTTTCGGCGAGCATGATCCCATCCGGGCTAGATTGACGGCGGAGGTGCCATGACCGACCCGAACTGGACCGAAGTCGACGACTACCTCGCCGGCGCACTGCTCGCCCCCGACCCGGTGCTCGACACGGCGCTGGCCGACGCGGACGCCGCCGGACTGCCGCAGATCGCCGTCGCGCCCAACCAGGGCAAGCTGCTCCACCTGCTGGCCCGCCTCGCCGGGGCGCGCACGATCCTGGAGATCGGCACGCTCGGCGGGTACAGCACGATCTGGCTCGCCCGCGCCCTGCCGGCCGGCGGCAAGCTCGTCACCTGCGAGTACGAGCCGAAGCACGCCGAAGTCGCGAAGGCCAACCTGGCGCGGGCGGGCTTCGGCGAGGACGTCGTCGACATCCGCGTCGGCGCGGCCCTCGACACGCTGTCCACGCTGACCGGGCCGTTCGACTTCGTGTTCATCGACGCCGACAAGGTGAACCTCGCGAACTACGTGCGCGCCTCGCTCTCGCTCGCCCGCACGGGCACGGCGATCGTCGTCGACAACGTCGTCCGCCAGGGCCGGGTGGCCGACGCGGGCAGCGAAGACCCGAACGTCCGCGGCGCCCGCGAGATGTTCGAGCTGCTGGCCGCCGAGGACCGGATCGACGCCACCGCCGTCCAGACCGTCGGCGGCAAGGGACACGACGGGTTCGTGCTGGCCCTGGTCCGCTGACTCACGGCCGGCTCACCGTGGTGGTCTGGACGCCGTCGCGGTGAAGGCGCGCCAGACGTCGGCCGGGACGGTGTCGCCGGTCAGTTTGCGGCCGCTCGCGTCCTTGAGGCGGCGGTCGTCGTCGGAGCCGATCCAGACCGCCGTCACCAGCTGCGGGGTGTAGCCGACCGCCCAGGCGTCCTGGTAGTCCGGGCTGTTGCCGTGCTCGGCCTCGCCGGTGCGCAGCGCCGCCGGGCCGTCCGTGCGCAGGGTCGAGGTGACTTCCTCGGCGACGCGGCGGCTCGTGTCGTCGTCGCCGAACGCCGGGCGGGCGGTGTCCGGGTTTTCCCAGACGACCGCGCCGCTTTCGTCGCGCACCCGCTCGACCAGGTGCGGGGTGGCGCGCCGGCCGCCGGCGGCGAAGGTCCCGTAGGCGCCGGCGACGTCCAGCGGGCGCAGCGGGTACCGGCCGATGGCGATCCCCGCCCCGATCAGGAAGCCGTCCTTTTCGCGCAGGGTCGGGACGCCGTCGACGGCGTCCGGGATGCCGGCCCGGCGCGCGGCGTCGCTCAGCGCCTCCGGGCCCAGCCGCTTCGCCAGCTCGATGAACGGGCCGTCCGCGTGCGTCTCCATCGCCGAGCGCAGGGTGCACTTCGGGCCGCAGACGTCCGGGTACTGGAAGTTCTCGCCGAGGAACTCCAGCTTCGACGGCGACGGGATCGGCTGGTCCGGGACGTACCCGCGGCCCAGCGCCGCGGCGAGGGTGAACGGGTGGAACGCCGTGCCGAGCGCGTGCGGGGTCCCGGCGTAGTCGCGGACGCCCTGGTCACCGCCGTAGTAGGCGCGGACGGCCCCGGTCGCCGGGTCGATCGCGACGACGGCCCCGCGGAACTCCTTCGGCTCGCCGTTCAGCCTGTCCCGCAGGACTTTCTTCGCCGCGTCCTGGCGGCTGCGGTCCAGCGTCGTCTCGACCGTCATGTTCCCCTGCTGGAGCCGGCCGAGCGGGAAGCCGTCCCGCTCCAGTTCGGCGAGGACCTGCTGCTTGACGTGGAACTCGTCGTAGGTGACGCGGCCGGCGCGGGTCTCCGACGGCGGCTGGATCTCGGGGCCGGGGTAGGCCATCGGTTCGCCGTCCTTGACGTACCCGCGGCTCACGAGCTTGTCGCGCACGTACTGCCAGCGCCGGGCGGCGTGGAGGTCGCCCGAGGCGGCGGGGTCGTGCACCGACGGGGACTGGATCATCCCGGCCAGGAAGGCGGCTTCGCTCCAGGTGATGGAGTCGTCGAGCTTCTTGCCGAAGTAGGCGTTCATCGCCGCGGCGGGGCCGAACGTGCCGCGGCCGAAGGAGATGATGTTGACGTAGCTTTCGAAGATCTGTTCCTTGCCCTGCTCCTGGGTGATCTTCGTGGCCAGCACGAGCTCGGCGAACTTGCGCCCGAGCGTCGCGTCGTCGTCGCCGGTGGACTTCTTGATGTACTGCTGCGTGATCCCGGACCCGCCGCCGACGCCGGTGAGGAACGCCCGGCCGATGCCGGTGGGGTCGAAGCCCTGGTTGTCCCAGAACGTCGGGTCCTCGGTGGCGATGATGGCGTCGCGCAGCTTCGCGGGCACCCGGGAGTAGGGGACGAACATCCGGTCGCCGTCGGCCGGGATCACTTTGAGCAGCTCGGACCCGTCGGCGTACTTCAGGACGACGGTCTTGTCGAGCCCGGCCAGGACCTCCTGGGGGCTGCGGACGTCGAGCACCAGGTAGGCGATCCAGAAGGCGATCAGCGGGCCGCCGATCAGGACGCCGAGCGTCCAGCCGGTGATCCGCCGGACGCGGCGCCACTTCGGGGAGCGGGGCCGGTTTTCTTCTTCGGTTTCCTCGGTCGCCAAGGTCACGAATGGATGACGGCCGAACGGGTGAGAAAGTTCTGCCGGGAAGCGGCGAGGGTTGTTCGAATCCTGTGAAGATCGGACTCACCGCGTCCCGGCGACGAGCGCCCGGAACGCGTCCAGGTCCCCGATGACCTCCTCGACGCGGTCGGGCTGCCGGTACAGCCGGTGGTAGCGCTCGCCGATGGCGTCGGGATCGGCTTCGCCGCCGCCGGGCACGACGCCCGAGGCGATCGTCACCGTGGCCGCGTGGATGCCTTCGGGCCGGAGTTCGGCGTGCAGCGTGTGCGCCCAGTTGCGCAGCCCGGCCATGGCCGTCCCCACGTTGGCCAGGAACGGCGCGGGGATCGTCGAGGACACGCCGGTGGTCAGCAGCAGCGTGCCCGTTCCCCGCGCGCGCATGGCCGGCAGGACCTGGCCCACCGCGGTCACCGCGCCCAGTACGTGCAGCTCGAGCTGCGCGGTCACCGACTCGGCCGTCGTCTCCACGGCGGTGGTGATCGGCCCGGACGGGCTGGGGCTGTACTCCAGGACGTCGACCGGCCCCAGCGCCTCCCCGGCCGCCGCCAGCGCCGCCCCGAGCGCGCCGCGATCCCGGATGTCCGCGGCGAAGGCCGCGGCTTCGACCCCCAGCCCGGCCAGGTCGGCGACCAGGGTGTCCAGCCGGTCCCGGGTGCGGGCGATCAACCCGACCCGGAACCCGCGGCGCCCGAAGGCACGGGCCACGCCCATCCCCAGCCCCGGCCCGGCACCGACGACGACCAGCGTCTTGCTCATCCTGTCCCCCTGAAGATTGGTTACTCTTTGTTCGTAGGAGGATGACTTGTCACCGTGGGGGTGATCAAGACGGCACATCCGCGTCCGCTACGCACACCGAGGTAACCGATGACCACGCCCGACGACGCCGAACCGGCCGACGAGGTCTGCCGGCAGGTGCTGCAGATCCTCGCGCTGATCGGGGACAAGTGGACCGTCCTGGTGATCGGGCAGCTCCGCGACCGCACCCTCCGGTTCGGCGAACTCCACCGCGCCGTCACCGGCATCTCGCAACGCATGCTCACCCGGACGCTGCGGCAGCTGGAACGCGACGGCCTGCTGACCCGCACCGTCCACCCCAGCGTCCCGCCGCGCGTCGAGTACACCCTCACCGGGCTCGGCGCCACCCTGCTGGACTCGGTGACCGGGCTCGCCGGCTGGGCCACGGCGCACCGCCGGCAGATCGCGGCCAACCGCCGCCGCTACGACAACGGGTGAGGGGCGCTCAGGACAGGAAGGCGCGCAGCAGCGAGGCGGTGCCCTCGATGTGCTCGGCCATCGCGCGGCGTGCGGCGGGGGCATCACCGGCGAGGATCGCGTCCACGATCGCCTCGTGCTGGGCGTTCGAGTGCTCGAGGTTGGGCGGGAGCAGGGGGATCCGGTCGAGCAGCTGGTTGACGCGGCTGCGGGCGTCGGCCATCGCCGTGGTCAGCGAGCCGGACGCGGTCACCTCGGCGATGGCCAGGTGCAGCCGGGAATCCTTGCGGCGGTAGTCGTCGAGGTCGGCGCCGGCGGCCTCGGCGAGCGTGCCGGTGAGGTGCTGCCGGTCGGCCGGGCTCAGCGACCGCGCGGCGGCCATCTCGGCGGCGCCGGTCTCGAGGACGTAGCGGAGGCTCAGCGCGTCTTCCAGCGCGACGGTGTCGACCTTCCCGCCGGGCTCGGGCGGGGCGGGCAGGGTGTCGTGCACGAAAGTGCCGCCGTACCGCCCACGACGTGACTCGACGTAACCGGCGTCGGAAAGCGCCCGGATGGCCTCGCGCAGCGTGACGCGGCTGACGCCGAGCCGTTCGGCGAGCTCGCGTTCGGAGGGGAGCCGCTCCCCCGCGCCGACGACACCCAGCCGAATGGCCTGCAGCAGCCGCTCGACGGTCTCCTCGAAGGCGTTGCCGGTGCGGACCGGCCGGAACAGCGCTTCGCCGGCATTCACCACCGAGGTCGACTCCATCCCGCGAGTCTAGGCGCTGCCCGGCCATCACCCTGTGTTCGCGGTCCGGAAAACCGGTGGCCCCGGCGGGCACTCTCGGCGACGATGGGACCACCGACACCGAACATCGACGCAGGGGGCGATCCGGTGCACTTCCTGATGGCCGAAGATCTGGTCCACGAACGAGAGAACGAGTTGCGCCACGGCGTGCGCAACCGCCCACCGGGCCGCGCGACGCCGAGCCGCCACCCGGGAACGAGGAAGCAGCAACTGGGCTGGCGCCTGGTCGAAGTCGGCTTGAAGCTGGCCGTCGAGCCGGACGAGCGGCGGAACTGACCCCGCCGCGTCAGCACTCGATGACGTTCACCGCCAGGCCGCCACGCGCGGTTTCCTTGTACTTCACGCTCATGTCGGCGCCCGTCTCGCGCATCGTCTTGATCGCCTTGTCCAGCGTCACCACGTGGCTGCCGTCGCCGCGCATGGCCATGCGGGCCGCGTGGATCGCCTTGGAGGCTCCGACCGCGTTGCGCTCGATGCACGGGATCTGGACCAGGCCGCCGACCGGGTCGCACGTCAGGCCGAGGTGGTGTTCCACCCCGATCTCCGCCGCGTTCTCGACCTGGGCCGGAGTGCCGCCGAGGACCTCCGTCAGGCCTGCCGCCGCCATGGCCGAGGCCGAGCCCACTTCGCCCTGGCAGCCGACTTCCGCGCCCGAGATCGAGCCCGTCTGCTTGAGGATCGAGCCGATCGCGCCCGCTGTCAGCAGGAACGTCACGATGCCGTCGTCCGACGAATGGCGGATGAAGCGCTGGTAGTAGTGCAGCACCGCCGGGATGATGCCCGCCGCGCCGTTGGTCGGGGCCGTCACCACGCGGCCGCCCGCCGCGTTCTCCTCGTTGACCGCCAGGGCGTACAGGCTCACCCAGTCCATCGCGTACAACGGGTCGTCCGCGCCGTCTTCGGCCAGCAGCTTTTCGTGCAGCGCCCGCGCCCGCCGCGGGACCTTGAGGCCGCCCGGCAGGACGCCTTCGTGCGTGCAGCCGTTGCGGACGCACTCCGCCATGACCGCCCAGATGTCCAGCAGCCCGTCCCGGACTTCCGCGGCGGTACGCCACGACAGCTCGTTCGCCAGCATGATCTCGCTGATCGGCTTGCCGGTGGACGCGCAGTGCGCCAGGAGGTCCGCGCCGGTGCGGAACGGGTACGGCACCGGCGTCGAGTCCTCGACGAACACCGTGTCCGTCTCGTACGACTCGTCGCGGACGAAGCCGCCGCCGACCGAGTAGTACGTGCGCTCGTGCAGCAGCGCGCCCGATGCGTCGAACGCGCGGAACACCATGCCGTTCGGGTGCGCGGGCAGCGACTTGCGGCGGTGCATGGTGAGGTCGGTGTCCTCGTCGAACGCGATCTCGTGCGTGCCGCGCACCTTCAGCCGGCCCGATTCGCGGATCTCCGCGATCTTGCCCGGCACCGTGTCCGTG
Source organism: Amycolatopsis sp. NPDC003861 (assembly GCF_053605405.1). Taxonomy (NCBI): domain Bacteria; kingdom Bacillati; phylum Actinomycetota; class Actinomycetes; order Pseudonocardiales; family Pseudonocardiaceae; genus Amycolatopsis; species Amycolatopsis sp. NPDC003861. The sequence goes on along the minus strand of NZ_JBSGJD010000146.1, from coordinate 1,093 downwards.
TCGATCTCTTCGGGACGTTCACCCGACAGCCCGAGCAGGACGGCTTTGTCGCTGCCGTGGCCGAACCCGGTCGCGCCGAGCGAGCCGAACAGTTCGGCCTGGACGCGGGACACCGAGGCGAGGTCGTCGCCGAGTCCGTCCACAAAGGTCAGTGCCGCCCGCATCGGCCCGACGGTGTGGGAGCTCGACGGGCCGATGCCGATGGAAAACAGGTCGAAGACGCTGATCGCCATTGATCCGCCCCTTCCTATCGGGCCAGCAGCGAGCTGGCCTCTTGCGAAGCCGGGCCCTGGTCGGCGAGGTGGGCCAGGTTCTCCGGCAGCTCTTCTCCACGGTAACGCTTGGTCTGGGCGTACAGCCGTCCCGCGCGGTAGGACGAGCGCACCAGCGGCCCGGCCATCACACCGGCAAAGCCCATCGCTTCGGCGGCCTGGGAGTGCTCCACGAACTCCTCCGGCTTCACCCACCGATCGACCGGGTGATGCCGCGGCGACGGACGCAAATACTGCGTGATCGTCAGAATCTCGCAGCCCGCGTCGACCAGATCCTGCATCGCCGGCGCCACCTCGTCCGGGGTTTCGCCCATGCCGAGGATCAGGTTCGACTTCGTCACCAAACCGGCCTCACGAGCCGCCGTGATGACCTCCAACGACCGCGCATAACGGAACCCCGGACGAATCCGCTTGAAAATCCGCGGCACCGTCTCCACGTTGTGCGCCAACACCTCCGGCCGCGACCCGAAAACCTCCGCCAACTGCGCCGGGTCGGCGTTGAAATCCGGGATCAGCAGCTCGACACCGGTGCCCGGGTTCAGCTCGTGGATCTGCCGGACAGTCTCGGCATACAGCCACGCACCACCATCGGGCAGGTCATCCCGCGCCACACCGGTCACCGTCGAATACCGCAAGCCCATGGCCTGCACCGACTCGGCAACCTTCCGCGGCTCAGTACGATCCAGCTCGGCAGGCTTACCGGTGTCGATCTGACAGAAATCACACCGCCGGGTGCACTGATCGCCACCGATCAGGAACGTCGCCTCCCGGTCCTCCCAGCACTCGTAAATATTGGGACACCCGGCCTCCTCACACACCGT
>NZ_JBSGJD010000145.1:0-24736 GCF_053605405.1 Amycolatopsis sp. NPDC003861 | reverse complement strand
GTCCAGCAGCCCGCCGAGCCCGACGACCTCGACGGGCAGCCCGCGCGCCCGCAGTTCGGCGGCGATCGGCGCCATGTCGGCGCGGCGCCGGACCAGCACCGCGGCGGTCGGCGGCTTGCCGGTTTCTTCCTGGTGGGCGTACCAGCGCCGGGCGAGCGCGTCGGCGACCCACGCGCGTTCGGCGCGGATGTCCGGCAGCAGCGCACAGGCGAGGTCCGCGGGCCCGGCGCCGTCGCGCGCCCGCAGCCGTTCGACGCCGAGGCCGCGGGCGCGCAACGGTTCGGCGATCGCGTTCGCGAGGTCGAGGATCTCCGGCGGGTTGCGGAAGCTGGTCAGCAGCCCGAATTCGTGCGCGGGGACGAGCCGTTCGCCGTCGAAGCGCGGGAAGTCCGTGGTGAACCGGGGCAGGTTGGCGGCGCTGGCGCCGCGCCAGCCGTAGATGGCCTGCGCGGGGTCGCCGACGGCGGTGACCGGCATCGGCGGGTTCTCGACGCCGCCGAACAGCGCCCGCAGCAGCACGCGCTGGGCGTGTCCGGTGTCCTGGTATTCGTCGAGGAGGACGGCGCCGTAGCGCTCCCGTTCGCCGCGCACGACCGACGGGTACCCGCCGGCCAGCTGGGCCGCGAGGGACATCTGATCGGCGAAGTCGAGCGCGCCTTCGTTGCGCTTGCGGCGGTGGTAGTCGTCGACGAGCGGGAGGAGGGCGAGCCGGAAGTGTTGCGCGGCCATGATTTCGGTGAGCTTCTGCGGCAGCGCGGCTCGTTGTCCCTTGGCGCGCGGGGCGTTTTCGATGACGTTGCACAGCCACGTCGTGTACTCGGCGAGCTCTTCGGTGGAGACGAGGTGCTCGCCGAGCTCGCCGGCCAGCGCGAGGAGGTCGGCGGTGACGGTCGGCGGCACGCGGTCGGTGTCGAGTTCGTTGTCCCAAGTGGACACCACGCGGTGCGCGATCTGCCACGACGACGTTTCGGAGAGCAGCCGGACGCCGGGCTGGACGGGCAGGCGCAGGCCGTGTTCGGACAGCAGGCGGCCGGCGTAGGCGTGGTAGGTGAGGACGGTGGGTTCGCCGGCGACCACGGTCGACCGCAGGCCGCCGGTCGGGTCGAGGCGGTCGAGGAGGCCGGACCCGGCGAGGCGGCGCAGGCGCGCGCGGACGCGTTCGCCGAGCTGGCGCGCGGCTTTGCGGGTGAAGGTGAGGCCGAGGACGCGGTCGGGGCTGACGATTCCGTTGGCGACGAGCCAGACGACCCGCGCGGCCATGGTTTCGGTCTTCCCGGCCCCGGCCCCGGCGACGACGAGGGAGGGTTCGACGGGCGCGGCGATGACGGTGGCTTGTTCGGGCGTGGGGCGGTGCAGCCCGAGCGCATCGGCGAGTTCGGCGGGCTCGACGGGGTTGGCGATGACGAGCGGGCTCATGAACGCGCCCCTCGGAGACGCGGGCCGCGGGCCGGGGATGAACTCACCGGATAGTCCACAAGCCCGCCGCCCAGCCAGCGCCACGCCACCGCGCCTGAACTAACCAGATCGTTCACAAGCCGCGCACCCAGCCGACCCCACGCGGCCAACGAACTCACCGGATAGTCCACAAACCCGCCGCCCAGCCGGCCCCGCCCCACCCCAGCCGAACTAACCAGATCGTTCACGGCCCCGGCACCTGCCGCCCCTCGGGCCGGAGCGGGCAGCACCCGCGGGCCGGGCAGCGGTCGCAGTCCGGGTTCTCCTGGGCCTGGTAGTCCGGCCCCGCCGCCGAGGCCGCCGCCTTCTGGACCAGCTCCAGCCACTGCTTGCCGCCCACCTCGTCGAGCGGCGGCTGGGACCGCTCCGTCGCTCCCGTCTTGTTGTTCGCCTTCGCCACATACACGAGCCGCGCGCCACCCGCCTCGGTCCGGCCCTCGATCGCCCCCAGCAGCACCGCCAGCTGGTACGCCGCCAGCTGCGGGTGCGCCTCGGCCTCCGCCCCGGACACCGGGACCTTGCCCGTCTTGATGTCCACGATCACGGGCCGCCCCTCGGCGTCGAGCTCCACCCGGTCGACCCGTCCGCGCAGGAGCACCCGGACCTCGTCCGCGCCCCCGGCCGGCAACTCGACCTCGATGTCCTGCTCGACCCCGGCTTCCTTGAGCTCCGCCCGGCTGCGCTCCAGCCACGTCGTGAAGTTCCGCAGCATCTGCTCGACCCGCCGCCGCTCCCGCCGCGAAAACCACGGCGCCCCGGCGTCGACGCGCACCCACGCTTCGTCCAGCGCGGCCTGCAGCTCCGCGTCCGTCGAACCGGACGCCACCGCCTGGGCGAGCCCGTGCACCAGCGTCCCCGTCACCGCCGCAAGCTGGGCCGGGTCGCTGCCGCCGTGGCGCTCGATCATCCAGCGCAGCGGGCACTTCGTCAGGATTTCCACTGTGGACGGTGAGATCCGGATCAGGTCACCCGGCGGGTGCACCGGCTCGTCGCTGGACGCCGGCAGCAGGCCGTACCACGTCGACGGGTGCGCGCCGGGCACGCGCGCGTCGGCCAGGCGGGCCAGCTGCTTCGCCGCCCGACGCCGGCGCGCGGGGTCGGCCTTGTCGTCGCAGACGACCTCGCGCAGCTCTCCCACCAACTCGGCGAGCACCAGCGACCGGCCGGGCGGCTTCATCCGCGAGTCGAGCCCGCCGTCGTCGGCGCCGTTCTCCTCCAGGTCGTCGAGGAACCGGGACGGCTGCTCGTCCTCGCCCGAAACCGCCGTGACCAGCAACGTCCGCTTCGCCCGGCTCAGCGCGAGGTAGAACAGGCGCCGCTCCTCGGCGAGGATCGGCGCGGTCTGGGAGACGGCGTCGTCGTCGACCCCGGCCATCAGGTCCTTGAGCCGCTCCACCCCGAGCACCGACCCGCGCAGCCGCAGGTCCGGCCACGCGCCCTCCTGCACCCCGGCGACGGCGACGACCGTCCACTCGCGACCGGCGGCAGCGTGCGCGGTGAGCAGCGAGACACCGTCGGACGGGACGGCCGCCGGCGCCAGCGTGTCACCGGCGATCCGTTGCGCGCCAAGGTAATCCGCGAAGGAGGCGACGCTCGCGCGCGGCAGCCGGTCGACGTACCGGCCCGCGGCGTCGAACAGCGCGACGACGGCGTCGAGGTCGCGATCGGCCTGCGCCCCCAGCGACCCGCCGCGCTCGACCTGCTTCAGCAGCTTGTCCTGCAGCCCGCTCTCCCGCCACAGCTGCCACAGCACCTGCTCGACGCCCTCGCCGCGCGCGACGGCCTGGTGCGTGACGCGCAGCAGCCCGCCGACGCGCCGCACCGGCTCGGCCTCGGCGTCGGCGAGCCCGGCCAGGATGTCGCCGCCGCGCAACGCTTCCACGAGCAGTTCGTCGCTCGACCGCTGGCCGCCGCCGGCCAGTTCGAGCCGGCGCAGGCCGCGCCGCAACCGCCGCAGCGCCAAGGGATCCGCGCCGCCGAGGGCCGACGAAAGCAGCATTTCCGCGAGGTCGACGTCGAGGAGCTCGGGCGACGGCGCGAGCTTCAGCACGGCCAGCAGCGGCCGCACCGCGGGCTGCTTGGCCAGCGGCAGTTCCTCGGTCGCCGACCCGATCGGGACGCCCGCCGCGCGCAACGCGCGTTGCAGGACCAGGAAAGTCCGCGCGGGCGACCGGACGAGCACCGCGATCTCCGACCACGGCACGCCGTCGACGAGGTGCGCGCGACGCAGCTGGTCGGCGATCCAGCTCGCCTCGGCGGCGGGCGTCGGCATGACCCGGACGCGGACGTTGCCGCCGGTGGCGCCGCGAGGCGGGACGATCTTGCGGTGCGGCGACGCGCCCGGCAGCGTCGCGCCGATCTTGGCCACCGCGAGCCGGACGGCCGGGGCGAGCCGGTGGGCCGTGGTGAGCGTGACGGTCCGGCTGCCGTCCGGGTCCGCGTCGGCGAACAGGCGCGCGTCCGCGCCGCGGAAGGAGAACACGTTCTGGTCGGGGTCGCCGGCCACGACGAACTCGGCCGCGGTGTGCCCGATCACCCGGACCAGGCTGGTCTGCAGCGGGTCGAGGTGGTGGGCGTCGTCGACGAACAGGTGCCGGACGCGGGTGCGCTCGCGTTCGCGCAGTTCGTCGTCGTCTTCGAGGGCGAGCAGCGCGGAGGTGACGAGCTCGGCGGCGTCGAGGGCGGGCGCGCTCGCGACGCCGAGGGCGTTGCCGCCCGCGCCCTGCAGCTGCGTGACTTCTTCGTACTGCGCCCAGAACTCCCCGGCGGCGATCCACTCCTCGCGGCCGCGGCGGCGGCCCAGCTCGGCGAGGTCCCCGGGGCCGAGGCCGCGCTCGGCCGCGCGCATCAGCAGGTCACGCAGCTCCTCGGCGAAGCCGGGGACCATCAGGGCGGGCCGCAGCTGCTCGGGCCAGTACTCGGCCTCTTCGTCGAGGTCGCCGGCCAGCAGCTCGCGGACGACGACGTCCTGTTCGGCGCCGGCCAGCAACCGCGGCGGCGGGAGCTCTTCGGCCATCGCCTCCAGCCGCAGCAGCGAGTAGGCGTAGGAGTGCACGGTGCGGACGAGCGGCTCGCGGACGGTCCGGGGCAGCGGCCGCGCCAGATCGGGGTCAGCGGTGAGCCGCCGGGTGATGTCGGCGCGCAGCGCGTCGGCGGACTTGCGGGACGTGGTGAGCACGAGGACGCTCTCCGGGTCGGCGCCCTCGGCGATGCGGCGGGTGGCGGCCGAGGCCAGCAGTGCCGTCTTGCCGGTGCCCGGGCCGCCGAGCACGCGGAGGAACCCACCGGGTGCGGAGAGCACGCGCCGCGCGCCTTCGTCCCAGGTGAACGAGGGTGTGGCGGTGACCGGCGTGCGCACCAGCCGCGCGTCCGCCTGCGCCGTTCGCCTCCCGTTCACCCCGCGATGGAACCACGCCCGGTCCCCCGGGTGGCGCACCGGCACGGCTTAGCGGGGGTCCGTTCGGCGAAGGCGCCGCAGCGTGCGGTGGATGGTTGCGAAAAGTGTCAGTGACATCTGGGGCTCCGCCCAAGCCGGGGGCTCCGCCACCCGAACCCCCGAAAAATGTCGTACCTGTCCGGCACAGTGTCGGTATGGACGACGTTCTGCACGAGCGCGTGCGGGAGATCATCGAGTCGGTGCCGGCCGGCACGGTGGCGACGTACGGCGACATCGCCTCCCTCGCGGGGGCGCCGTCGCCGCGGATGGTCGGCGCGATCCTGGCCGAGGACGGGCACGACCTTCCGTGGCACCGCATCCTGCGCGCGAACGGCACCCCGGCGCCGCACCTGGTCCACGACCAGCTGGAGCGGTTGCGCGCCGAGGGTGTCCTGGCCGACGGCCAGCGCATCGACCTGCGGAAGTACCGGTGGAAGCCGGACGGAGAGGAGGACCACGGGCCCGAAGGACTGTTCTGAACCCATGTCGTTAGGTTAGCCTCGCCTAATGACGACCCAGCTGGAGCGACCTGCCCTGACCTACCACCGGGCGCGGGTGACCGTCGTCCGGCCGGTCACGCCGCACCTCGTGCGCGTGACGTTCGCCGCGGAGAGCTTCCGCGACGTGCCGGCCGGGGCGCCCGACCAGTACGTCAAGGTGTTCTTCCCGCTGCCGGGGCAGGAAGCGCCGGTGCTGCCGGAGACGGCTTCCGATGTCATGTCCTGGTACCGCACGTACCTGGCGATGCCGGACGGCGTCCGGCCGCCGATGCGCACGTACACGGTCCGGGCCCACCGCCCGGCCGCGGCGGAGATCGACGTCGACTTCGTGCTGCACGGCGACACCGGGCCGGCCTCGGCGTGGGCGTCGCGGGCGACACCGGGCGACCGCGTGACGTTCACCGGGCCGTACGGGCTGTACGCGCCGCCGGAGGGCTGCGACTGGCAGCTGCTGGTGGGCGACGAGACGGCGCTGCCGGCGATCGGCGCGATCATCGAGCAGCTCCCGCCGGGCGCGCGCGCCGCGGTGTACGTCGAGCTGGCGGACCGCGCGGACAGGCAGGTGTTCGAGACGCGCGGAGCGGTGGAGGTCCACTGGGTGCTGCGCGGGTCACGGCCGCTGGGCGAGGCGTTGCTGGAGGCGCTGCGCGGCGCGGCGTTCCCGGGCGGGACGCCGTATGCGTGGGTGTCCGGCGAGGCGGGCGTGGTGAAGTCGGTCCGGCGCCACCTGGTGCGCGAGCGCGAGGTGGACAAGCGGCTGATCTGCTTCACGGGCTACTGGCGGCTCGGGATGAGCGAGGAAGCAGCCGGCCGCGAGGCAGTCCGGGCGGCGGAGGCAGGCGAAGCCCTGGCCGACGACTGACTTGAGTTCGCGCAAGCGGGCGGGCTACTCCTTGCCGAGCTTCGTGGCCAGGAGCTTCACCAGGGCACCCAGGCGCTGGCGGTCCGGCTGCAGCGTCTCGATGCCCGCCGCCTCCAGGGGGGCCGCCGTCACCGGGCCGACGCATGCGCACACCAGTGGGCCGCGCAGGGCCGTCAGCAGGTCGTCGTAGTGCCCGGACGTGCGCGCCAGGGTCAGGAAGTTCGCCGCGGCCGGGGCGCTCGTGAAGGCCAACGCGGCCAGCTCGCCCGCGATGATCGCGTCGATCAGGTCGTACACCGGGGTGACGTCCGGCGGGGAATGCCAGCGGTACGGCTGCACCTCCACCAGGGAGGCGCCGGCCTGCACGAGGGGGTCCGTGAGCTCCGGCAGCGGCGTTCCGTGCAGCTGGACGGCGACCCGCTCGCCGGCCACCCCGGCCGAGGCCAGCGCCCCGAACAGCTCGGCGTTCGACTCCGACGCGGCCGAGAAGGACTCGCGCAGGCCGGCGCCGCGGACCGCGCCCACCGCCTTCGGGCCGCGGGCGTAGATCCGCGACTCCCCCAGCGCCGCCACGAGCCGATCGCGCAGGCCCCAGCCCTCGGCCGCCTCGAGCCAGCCGCGGAAACCGGCGCCCGTGGTGACCACCGTGCAGCCGACCGGCTCCGCCAGGACCGCCTCGGTGCCCGCGCGCAACGCCGGGTCGCTGTCCAGGGGCACGATGGTGATCGTCGGCGCGTGGCGGACCTCGGCGCCGTGGCGTTCGAGGGCCGCGATGAATTCGCCCGCTCGCCGCTCGGCCGTGACCCCGATGGCGATCCCGCTCAGCTCACCCATAGAACGCGCCCATCTCCTTGATCGCCTCGGCCAGCTCCGCCCGGAGGTCCGCCGGTTCCAGGACCTCCAGGTGCGGCCCGAAGCGCAGCAGCTCGCCGATGGCCGGTTCGCCCGGCTCCACCGGCAGCTCCACGGTGAGCCAGCCGTCCGCGTCGGGCTCGTTCCGGCAGTCGCGCAACGCGCGGGCGCCGACGGAACCTCCGTAGAACGGTACGAGGGCCTGCGCCCGCGGCGAAAGGCGCACCACCGCGACGCGCGGGTACATCCGGCGTTCGAACTGCTCGGACCACTCCTGCCAGTACCGCGCGAGGTCGAAGCCGGCCGGCCGCTCGAAGACCTCGCCGAGGTCGGTCAGCTCCAGCACCCGCGAGATCCGGTACGTCCGGTCGGTGCCCTCGCAGCGGCCGGCGAGATACCAGTTGCCCGCCTTGAGGATCAGCCCGAGCGGCTCCAGGTCCCGTTCGACGACCCGCTGCCCCCAGCGTTCGTAGCGGATCCGGATCCGGTGCGACGACCACACGGCGTCGGCGATCGCCGACAGCGTCGGCAGGCTCTCGATGCCCCGGTGCCAGCCCGGGACGTCCAGGTAGAACCGCTCGGCGACGCGGCCGGCGCGATCGCGCAGCTCGGCCGGCAGCGCGGCGTACAGCTTGAGCTGCGCCGCCGCCAGCACCGTGCCGAGCCCGAGTTCGGCCGCCGCCACCGGCAGCCCGGCCAGCGACAGCGACTGGGCCTCTTCCTCGGTCATCCCGGTGAGCCGGGTGCGGTAGCCGTCGACCAGCCGGTAGCCGCCCGTGCGGCCGCGGTCGGCGTACACCGGGACGCCGGACGCCGAGAGCGCGTCGATGTCCCGGTACACCGTGCGCACCGAGACTTCGAGCTCCTCGGCCAGCTCCTCGGCCGTCATCCGGCCGCGGTTCTGCAGCAGCAGGAGGACGGACAGGAGACGGCTCGCGCGCACGTCCCGATTCTGGCAGAAATACCTGACACGAGCTGACAGGTATGCCCGGCAGGGTGGTCCCCATGAACGCATTCACCGCGAAGAACTGGGAAGAGAAGATCGTCAGCGGCGCCGAAGGCGGCCCGCGGGTGGCGTACGCGCACACCACTTTCGTGTACGAAGGGGTCATGGAGGGCGAATCGACCGGCGACCTGCTGCTGTTCTACGTCGGCGAAGGGTACGAAAGCGGCGGGACGACGGCCCCGGGCTTCGAGCGGTTCGAGGGTAAGGTCGAGGGTCGCGAAGGGACGTTCGTCATCCGCCACGAGTACACCTTCGACACCAAGGGCTTCGCCTCGACGTTCACCGTCGTCCCCGGCTCGGGCACCGGCGAGCTGACCGGGCTCGGCGGCAGCGGCACGTCCGGCGGTGCCATGGGCGAGGACAAGATGGGCTACACCTTCGAGTACGCGTTCTAGGAGCCGCACGTGGACCGCCGTCAGGTACTCGCCTACCGCATCGCCGAGCACGGCCTGCACCGCTCGGCGAAGGACGTCGCCGACCTCGCCGTGGTCCGGGCCGGGCTGCAGGACAGCATGCGCGACACCGCGCTGCTCGCCCTGGTGGCCCGGCTCGACGCCCCTGTGCTCCTCGACGACGAGCGGCTCGTCCTGGCCTGGACGTTGCGGGGCGCGCCGCACTACCACCTGCGTTCGGACCTGCCGGAGGCGATCCGGGCGCTGGTGCCCTTGGACGACGCGGACGCGCTGGCCCGGATGTTGTGGCAGCGCAAGGAAATGGCGGCAACGGGACTGGCCGCGACCGAGGTGGTCTTCACGGCGGCGGGCGCGCTCCGGAAGGTCGTCACGAAACCGATGTCGAAGGGCGCGGTGTCGACGGCGGTCACGAAGGTGTTGCCGCCGTCGTTCTCGCGGTGGTGCCGGGGTTGCAACGCGACGCACATCCAGGAGCAGCTGATGCGCATCGCGACGCCGCACGCCGGAGTCCGCCTGGTGACGGGGGCATCGCCGGCAACGCTGGCTCCGCTGGAAGGCCGCGGGCGAATGCGCAAGACCCCGGACCCGGCCGCGGCGACGGCGGTGATCGAGCGCTACTTGAGGGTGAACGGCCCGGCCTCCCCGGGCGACGCGGCGGAGTTCGCGGGCACGGCGCGCGCGGTGGTCGACCGCACGTGGCCGGAGGGCTTGGTCCCGGTGCAGGTCGAGGGCAAGACGCGGTACTTGCCGGAGGACCGGCTCCCGGCGCTGGAAAACCCGCCGGAGCCGGACGCGGTGCGGCTGCTGCCACCGCTGGACCCGTTCATCCAGGCGCGGGACAAGGGGATGCTGGTCCCGGACCCGTTGCGGCGCAAGGAAGTCTGGAAGATGCTGGGCAACCCGGGCGTGCTGCTGGCGGACGGCGACATCGCGGGAACGTGGCGCACGAAGGGCAGCGGGGCGAAACTGACGTTCACGGTGACGGCGTTCGATCCGCTGCGCCCGGCACTGCGCGAGGAGGCGGAGGCCGAGGCGGCCCGGGTGGCGGCGGCGCGGGGCTTCGAGAAGCACGCAGTCACCTGGGCCGGCTGACCACGGCCGCGGGGGCGCCCCCCGTTTTCCACGCTACCAGCGGGCACCGACAATTTCGGTCCATCCCCAGCGCCCCAATGTGGCGTTCGGTGCGTCCCGCGCACCCGATGTGGCGTTCGCAGAAGCCACCAACGCCACATCGGGGGCGCTCCAGGACCGGCCTCACAGGCTGTGGGCGTCGATGTCGCCGTAGGACGTGGTCGCCTGGATGGCCAACCCCGGCGTTCCCTCGTTCTTCAGCGCGTTGCGGATCCGGCCGTACGTCGTCCCCGCGTCCAACGATGCCGAGACGCCCGGTGCCGCTGCCACCGTGATGTTGCCCGCCTGGGTGCTCAGCACCAGCGTCCCGCTCGCCGCCTCGGCGATGCGGATGTCGCCCTTGCCCGTGGTGATCTCCGCCGGGCCCGTCAGGCGGCCCACCGAGATGTCGCCCGCGTGGGCCGTCACCCGGAAGCTTGCCGCCTCGTCGAAGACGACCTCGCCGTGCGCTCCCGAGACCGTGACGTCACCGAGGCGTCCGACGCCCCGCAACGAGACGCTCGCCGCCTTGGCCTCGACCGACGAGCCCGCCGGCAGCGAGACCGTCACGTCGAGCGCCCCGGACGGGCCGAAGTACTGGTTCTTCGCCTCGAGCGAGATGCGCAGGACGCCGTCGTCGAACGACACGGACGCCTCCGAGGCCGCCTTCACGTCGCGGTTCTTCGCCGGGTCGGCGGGCAGGACCTGGACGACGGTGTCGGGCCCGTCGGCAGCGACGAAGCGGACGCGGCCGGCCGGGATGGCGAGGGCGGTGGTGATCGGGGCGGGGGTGGTGAACTTCTGCATCGGATTCTCCTTGGCTCGGTGTGTGAACCCACCTTCGCCGCCCCCGCTGACACCGGAAGGCCACCGCGCTGACACGGCCCCTGACAGGGCTGACCCGCTCCTCAGGCGTCGACCGCCAGCCGGTATCCGCGCTTCACCACCGTCTGGACCACCTTCCCGCCGCCGAGCGACGTCCGCAGCCGGCCGATCGCCGTCTCCACCGCGTGCTCCTCGCCGCCCCCGGGCAACGCCGAGATCAGCTCGCGCCGCGACACCACCCGCCCCGGCGACGCCGCCAGTGCCCGCAACAACGCCATCGGCGCGGGCGCCACTTCGCGCCACTCGCCGTCCACGATGGCCGCCTGGCCGCGCAGCTCGATCGAACGTCCTCCCGCGCGCAGGCGCGGCGAACGCGCGACCAGGGTCTCCGCCACCGTGCGGGCCAGCGCCCCGATGCGCGCGCGGTGGGGCTGGACCGTCGGCACCCCCAACGCAGCCAACGGTCCAGCCGTGATGGGGCCGACGCACGCGGCCACCACCGGGCCGGACAGCGCCGTGACGAGCCCCGGCAGCCGGCCCGTGCGGCGGGCCAGCGCGATGAGCGACGCAGCCGCCGGCGCGCTGGTGAACGGGAGCGCGTGGATCGAGCCGTCCAGGACGCCGTCGAGCAGGCGGTCCACCGGGCCCGGGTCCACCGGGCCGACCCAGCGGTACACCGGGATCTCGATCACCTCGGCGCCCGCCGCGCGCAGCGTGTCCACGAAGTACGGCAGCGGCTCCCCGTGCAGCTGAACCGCGATGCGCAGCCCGTCGACCCCCGACGACAGCAGGTGCTGCAGCAGCTCCGCGTTGCTCTCCGACGCCGGTGAGTACGACTCCGACAGCCCGGCCGCCCGCAGCGCGCCGGTCACCTTCGGCCCGCGGGCCAGCAACGACGCCGTCGACAGCCGGTCCAGCAGCGAATCCCCCAGCCCCCAGCCCTCGGCCGCCTCCAGCCAGCCGCGGAAGCCGATGCCGGTGGTCGCGACGACCGCGTCGACCGGCGCCGCCAGCAGCGCCGACGTCGCCGCGTGCAGCTCCCGGTCGTCGGTCAGCGGCACGATCCGGATCGCCGGCCCGTACCGGACGCTCGCCCCCTTGCGCACCAGCAGCGCGCCGAGCTCGTCAGCCCGGCGCGCCGCGGTGATGCCGATCACGAAACCGGCCAGTGGGAGCACATCGCTCACGGGCTCTCCACTTCGACGACGCCTTCCCGCACGCGCACCTCGTACACCGGCACCGAAACGTCCGGAGCGTCCAGGCACTGGCCGGTTTCGAGGGCGAACCGCTCCTTGTACACCGGCGACGCCACCACCGGCACACCATCCGCGTCGCCGACGATGCCGCGCGAGAGCACCGCCGCGCCGCTGCACGGGTCCCAGTTGGACAGCGCGTACAGCCGGTCGCCGGGCAGCCGGAAGATCGCCACCTGGACGCCGTCGCCGAGCAGCGCCGCCACCCCGGCGTACTCGGGCACCGCGCCGACGGGGCAGACCGCCGTCCAGGTCCGTTCGATCGACGTGGTCATCGCCGCACCTCCGGAACTCCCAGCATGACGGGCACCTTCTGGTCCCGCTCGGAACGGAACGAGATGGCCGGGTCGGGCGCGCCCGGCGCGTTGACGAAGGAGGAGAACCGGGCCAGCTTCTCCGGGTCCTCCAGGACGCCCTTCCACTCGTCGGCGTAGTTGTCGACGTGCTTGGCCATCGCCGCGTCGAGGTCCTCGCAGATGCCGAGCGAGTCGTCGACGATCACCGCGCGCAGGTGGTCGAGCCCGCCCTCCAGCTCCTCGATCCAGGGCGCGGTCCGCTGCAGCCGGTCGGCGGTGCGCACGTAGAACATCAGGAACCGGTCGATCGTGCGAATCAGCGCCGCGGTGTCCACATCGGACACGAGCAGGTCGGCGTGCCGCGGGGTGGTGCCGCCGTTGCCGCCGACGTAGAGGTTCCAGCCGTTCTCCGTGGCGATGATCCCGAAGTCCTTGCTCCGCGCCTCGGCGCACTCCCGGGCGCACCCGGACACCGCCGACTTCAGCTTGTGCGGCGAGCGCAGGCCGCGATAGCGCAGCTCCAGCTCGATCGCGAGACCGACACTGTCCTGCACGCCGTAGCGGCACCACGTCGACCCGACGCACGACTTCACCGTGCGCAGCGCCTTGCCGTAGGCGTGGCCGGACTCGAACCCGGCGTCGACGAGCCGCCGCCAGATCAGCGGCAGCTGGTCCACGGTCGCGCCGAACAGGTCGATCCGCTGGCCGCCGGTGATCTTGGTGTACAGCCCGAAGTCACGCGCCACCTCGCCGATCACGATCAGCTTCTCCGGCGTGATCTCGCCGCCGGGGATCCGCGGGACCACCGAGTACGTGCCGTTGCGCTGCAGGTTCGCCAGGTACCGGTCGTTGGTGTCCTGCAACGTCATCTGCTCGCCGCCGAGCACGTGCCCGTTGCCGAGGGTGGCCAGGATGGACGCCACCGCCGGCTTGCAGATCGCGCAGCCGCTGCCCGCGCCGTAGCGGGCGATGAGCTCGCTGAACGTGGTGATCCGGGTCGCCTGGACGATCTCGAACAGCTCCGCGCGCGACTGCGGGAAGTGCTCGCAGACGGCCTTCGACTGCTCGACGCCGGCCGCGGTGAGCAGCTTGGACAGCAGCGGGACGCACGACCCGCAGGCGGTGCCCGCCCGGGTGCACGCCTTCAGCTTGGGGACGGTGTCGCAGCCGTCCTCGTGGATGGCCGTCGTGATCGCGCCCTTGGAGACGGCGTTGCACGAGCAGATCTGCGCCGCGTCCGGCAGCGCGTCGACGCCGACCGCGGCGCCGCCGCCCGCCGGGGCGAGGATCGCGCCCGGCTCGGCCGGCAGCGGACGGCCGACCAGCGCGCGCAGCGTGTTGTATTCGGTCGCGTCGCCGACGAGCACGCCGCCGAGCAGCGTCTTGCCGTCGTCGGTGACCACGAGCTTCTTGTACGTCCCGGCGACCGCGTCGTTGACGGCGACTTCCAGGGCGCCCACGGTGGTCGCGTGGGCGTCCCCGAAGGAAGCGACGTCGACGCCCATCAGCTTCAGCTTCGTGGACGTGTCCGGCTCCGGGAACGTCCCGCCGCCACCGGTGAGCTGCGCGGCGACGATCTCCGCCATCGCGTAACCGGGCGCCACGATGCCGTACACGCGGCCCTCGACCGCGGCGCACTCGCCGATCGCGTAGATCGCCGGGTCGCCGGTGCGGCAGGAGGCATCGGTCAGCACGCCGCCGCGTGGGCCGAGGTCCAAGCCGGACTGGCGGGCCAGGTCGTCGCGCGGCCGGACACCGGCGGAGAACACGACCAGGTCGACGTCCAGCTCGGTGCCGTTGCCGAGCTTGGCCAGCAGCCGCGAGCCGTCGGCCTCGATCGCGTCGGTGGACGTTCCCGTGTGGACGGTGACGTCCAGGTTCGTGATCAGCCGCCGCAGCAGCGCGCCGCCGCCTTCGTCGACCTGCAGCGGCATCAGCCGCGGCGCCATCTCCACGACGTGCGGGGACAGGCCCATGTCCCGCAGTGCCTTCGCGGCCTCCAGGCCGAGCAGGCCACCGCCGATGACGACGGCCGAGCGGCGGCCGCGGCCGGGCTTGTCGACCGCGGCGGCGCGGATCGCGTCGAGGTCCTCGATGGTCCGGTAGACGAAGCAGCCGGCCAGGTCGTGCCCGGGCACCGGCGGCACGAACGGCCGCGAGCCGGTGGCCAGCACCAGCGCGTCGTAGGAGACGACGTCGCCGGAGGCCGTGGTGACCGTCTTGGCCGAGCGGTCCACCGATACCGCCAGGTCACCGAGCCGGAGGTCGACGTGCGGGTCGCCGGCGTAGTCCGAGCCGGGGAGGGCCAGCGTGGCCGGGTCCCAGGTGTCCACATAGGACGTGAGCGCCACCCGGTCGTACGCCGGGCGCGGCTCCTCGGACAGGACGACGATGTGCCAGGTCCCCGAAGGGTCTTCCGCACGCACCGCCTCCACGAGCCGGTGGGCGACCATGCCGTGTCCGGCGACGACCAGGGTGGGCATCTCAGACCTCCGCTCCCGCGAGCGCCAGACCGCGCTCACTCGTGGGCTGTTCGGCGGGCTTGCGCAGGTAGACCGCCCAGGTGACGGCGAAGCAGAGCCCGTAGAAGACGAGGAATCCGATGAAGGCGGGCACGCCGCTCTTCGCGTCGGCGAACGACTGCCGGAACGCCAGGTTGATGAAGAGGCCACCCTCGGCACCAATCGCGCCGGCCAGGCCGATCAGCGCACCGGACAGCCGCCGCGCCTTGAGCAGCTCGGCCGTCTCCTCGGCGCCGTTGGCGATGGCGACCTTCGCCTTGGCGCGGAAGATGGCCGGGATCATCTTGTACGTCGAGCCGTTGCCGATGCCGGTGAGCACGAACAGCACGATGAAGGCGATCGTGAACAGCGTCAGGGACTTCGACGTCGAGGCGAGAATCAGCACCACCGTGGCCAGCGCCATGCCGGTGAAGGTGGCGAAGGTGACCTTGCCGCCGCCGATGCGGTCGGCCAGCCAGCCGCCGGTGGGCCGGGAGAACGAGCCGAGCAGCGGGCCGAGGAACGTCACCGCGGCCGCCTGCAGCGGGGTGCGGCCGAACTGGTTCTGCAGGACCAGGCCGAAGGCGAAGCTGTAGCCGATGAACGAGCCGAACGTGCCGACGTACAGGAACGACATCACCCAGGTGTGCGGGTCCTTGACGACCTCGCGCATCGCCTTCGTGTCGCCCTTCATGGTGGCGAGGTTGTCCATGAAGAAGTACGCGCACAGCGCCGCGACGACGATCAGCGGCAGGTAGATGAACAGCACCAGCCGGGGTGCGGTCGCGCCCGCCGTGCCGATCACCAGCAGCCCGACCAGCTGGATCGCCGCGACACCGAGGTTGCCGCCGCCGGCGTTGAGACCCAGCGCCCAGCCCTTGTGCTTCTCGGGGTAGAAGGCGTTGATGTTCGTCATCGACGAGGCGAAGTTGCCGCCGCCCACCCCGCCGAGGGCGGCGACGATCAGGAAGGTGCCGAGCGACGTGCCGGGGTGCAGCACGATCGCGGCCAGCGTGGTCGGGATCAGCAGCAGCACGGCCGAGACGACCGTCCAGTTGCGGCCGCCGAACTTCGCCACGGCGAACGTGTAGGGCAGCCGCATCAGGCCGCCGATCAGCGTCGGCGTCGAGACGAGGAGGAACTTGTCGGCGGCGGAGAAGCCGTAGTCCTTGCCCATGAACAGGACGATGACCGACCAGAGGGTCCAGATCGAGAAGCCGATGTGCTCGGCGAAGACCGAGAACCACAGGTTGCGGCGGGCGACCTTCTTGCCCGTCGACTCCCAGAACGCTTCGTTCTCGGGTTCCCAGTGCTCGATCCAGTGTTTTCCTTGGTGCGCCACGGCGGTCTCCTCAGTGCGGGTCGGGTCGGTCATTGCGCGGCGAGCCAGTTCGCGATGCCGCCGACGGTGTCGGTGCACCCGCCGCATCCCGTGGTCGCTCGCGTGGCCCGCGCCAGTGCGGGAGTGTCGGTGGCCCCGGCCTTCCAGGCCTCGATCAGCCGGCCCTTGGTGACGTTGTTGCAGCGGCAGATCACCGCCGCCGCGGGCAGGTCGCCCGGGCTGGCCGCCGTGGTGCTGCCGCTGGGCAGCGCGCGGCCGAGCAGGACGGCGAGCCGGTCTTCCGGCAACGGCGTCCCGCGGTCGTGGAACTGGGTGATGGTGGCGGCCGCGTCGGGCAGGCCGAGCAGGATCGCCCCGGTGACGCGGTTTTCGCGGACGACGAGCTTGCCGTACCGGCCACCGGTCGGGTCGTTGAAGGTGAGCACCTCGGCGCCGTTGTCGGATGCTTCGAGCTGGGTCTCGCCGAGCGCGGCGAGGTCGATGCCGCGGGCCTTGAGCCGGGTGACGGCCGTGGTGCCGCGGTAGCGGGCCGCCGCGTTCGTCCCGGTCAGGACGTCGGCGAGGACTTCGGCCTGCTCCCAGGCGGGCTGGATGAGCCCGGCCGGGGCGCCAGGGTGGCGGGCGCAGTCGCCGAGGGCGTGGATACGGCCGTCGCTGGTGCGCAGGACGTCGTCGACCAGGATGCCCAGGTCGACGTCGAGGCCGGCTTCGGCGGCCAGGCTCGTCTCGGCGCGGACGCCGGCCGCGACCACGACCAGATCGGCCGGGACGAGGCTGCCGTCGTCGAGCTTGAGCCCGTCGCCGGGCAGGTAGCGGGCCGCGGTCGCGCCGAACTTGAACGTCACGCCCATCTCGGTGAGCTGCCGGGCCAGCACGTGGCCGGCAGCCGGGTCGAGCTGGCGTTCCATGACGTGCCCCAGCGGGTGCACGACGGTCACCTGGTTGCCGCGCCCGGCCAGCCCGCGGGCGGCTTCGAGGCCGAGCAGGCCGCCGCCGAGCACCGCGACCGGCGCGCCGAAGCGGGCGGCATCGAGGATCTTGGCGCAGTCGTCGAGGCTGCGGAAGGCGACCACCCCGGGCCCGGCTTCGAGGCCTTCGACCGGCGGGATCCACGGGTTCGCGCCGGTGGCGAGCACCAGGGCGTCGTAGTCGGCGGAGGAGCCGTCGGCCAGCTCGACACAGCGCTTCTCGCGGTCGATGCGGGCGACGTCGACACCGAGCCGGAGGTCGATGTTGTGGCGCTGGGCCCATTCGTCGTCGTGCAGGCGGACGCTTTCGGCGCTCATCCCGCCCGCGACGACGGCGGACAGCAGGACCCGGTTGTAGGCGGCGTGCTTTTCGGCACCGAGGACGGTCAGGCGGACGCGCTCGGCGATCGGGTCACGGCGGCGGATTTCGTCGGCGAGCCGGGCGCCGGCCATGCCGTAGCCGACGATGACGACTTCACGGGGGGTCATGCGGCACCATCCACTGTAGACAAGGACACGGCACACACCTTGAACTCCGGCATCCGGGAAACCGGGTCGAGCGCCGGGTTGGTGAACAGGTTGGCGCGCTGCTCACCCGGGAAGTGGAACGGCAGGAAGACGAGGTCGGGCTTGAGGCTCTGCGCGAACCGGACCCGCGCGACTGTTTCGCCGCGCCGGGAGCGGATCAACGCCCGGTCGCCTTCTTCGAGCCCGGCGCGCTTGGCGGTGTCCGGGTGGACCTCGACGAACGCCTCCGGGACGACCTCGTTGAGCTCGCCGATCAGCCGCGTCTGGGCGCCCGACTGGTAATGCTGCAGGACGCGGCCGGTGGTGGCCTGCAAGGGGAACTCGTCGTCCGGGAGTTCGGCCGGGCCGGTGTGCTCGACCGGCGTGAACCGCGCGCGGCCGTCCGGGTGGGCGAAGGCGTCGAGGAACATCCGCGGGGTGCCGGGGTGGTCGTTCCCGGGGACCGGCCAGTGCAGGGCCTCGCCGCTGCGGAGCCGGTCGTAACTGACGCCGGAGTAGTCGGCGATGCCACCCTTGGACGCGACCCGCAGCTCCTCGAACACCGTCTCGGCGTCGGTCGGGAACCGGCCTCCGGGCTGGCCCAGCCGGAGCGCGAGGCCGTGGAGGACGTCGAGGTCGGACCGGACGCCCGGCGGCGGGGTCAACGCCCTGCGCCGCAGCAGGATCCGGCCTTCGAGGTTGGTGAGCGTGCCGTCCTCCTCGGCCCACTGGGTGACCGGCAGGACGACGTCGGCGAGCGCCGCGGTCTCCGACAGCACGAAGTCGGCGACGACCAGAAAGTCCAGTTCGGACAGTCGATCCTGGACCCGTTGTGAGCGCGGCGCCGAGACGACGACGTTGCTGCCGAACACCATCAGCGCCTTGGGGCCGTTCTCCTGGCCGAGCGCTTCGAGCAGTTCGGTGGCCGAGCGGCCGGGCCCGGGCAGGCTTTCGGCGTCCACACCCCAGACCCCGGCGACGTACGCGCGCGCGGCGGGGTCGTCGAGCTTGCGGTAGCCGGGCAGCTGGTCGGCCTTCTGGCCGTGCTCGCGTCCGCCTTGGCCGTTGCCCTGGCCGGTGAGGCAGCCGTAGCCGGAGCCCGGGCGGCCGGGCAGGCCGAGGCCGAGGGCGAGGTTGATCCAGGCACCGACGGTCGCGGTGCCGGTGGCGTGCTGCTCGGTGCCGCGGGCGGTGAGGACGTAGGCGTTGCGCGCACCGGCGAGCTTCTCGGCGGCGAGCCGCAGGTCGGCGGCCGAGACCCCGGTGACGCGCTCGGCCCGCTCCGGCCACCAGCTCGCCGCGATCCGCCACACGTCGGCGAACCCGCTGGTTCGGTCGTCCACATAGGACTGGTCGAGGTGGCCGCCTTCGACGACGGCGTGCAGGATACCCAGCGCCAGCGCGAGATCCGTGCCGGGCGCGGGGGCCAGGTGCAGGCTCGCCAGCTCGGCGGTCGGGGTGCGCCGCGGGTCGACGACGATCAGGTCGGTGCCGCGCAGGTGCTGGGTGAACGGCGGCATCGTCTCGGCCGGGTTCGCCCCGGCGAGCAGCACGACGTCGGCGTTCTTGAGATCGGTGACCGGGAACGGCATCCCGCGGTCCGCGCCGAAGGCCTTGATCCCCGCGGCGGCGGCCGAGGACATGCACCACCGGCCGTTGTAGTCGATCTGCGAGGTGCCGAGCGCGACCCGGGCGAACTTGCCGAGCAGGTAGGCCTTTTCGTTGGTCAGCCCGCCGCCGCCGAAGATCGCGACGCCGTCCGGACCGTGGTTCGCCTGCGTTTCGCGGAGCTTGCGGGCGACGTGGTCGAGGGCGAAGTCCCAGCTGACCGGCTCGAGCGCGCCGTTGACGCGCAGCATCGGGGTGGTCAGCCGCTTCGGGCTGGTGAGGAGGCTGCCGGACGTCCAGCCCTTCTGGCACAGGCCGCCGGCGTTGACCGGGAAGTCCCGCGGGGTGACGCGGGTGCCGTCGAGGCTCATCCCGCACTGCAGGGCGCAGTACGGGCAGTGGGTGTCGACCTGCGGCATCGGGCACCTCCTCGGCGTTTCGGGCGTGCCCTGACGCTAAGGAGGCCTTGTTAACCGGATTCGACCGAATGTTTCAGGCAGTTGACATTGCGGCGGTGTTTCCGCCGCCCGGCCGGTGAGATCCGTGTCCACCTGGCGGGAGTCGGGAGGTCAGCGGTCCTTTCCGGAGGTGACACGGGTACTTGGGACGTGGGTCACAAGACGCCGGATACCTCGCGCGCCGCCGCGCGCAGGCCGTCCAGCGATGCTTGGGTCGACCTCGGGTTCAGTGCATTCGAGGCCAACCGGAACAGCACCGCACGCAACAGCAGCTGCGGCCACTCCGGCAGGTGGGCCCACCGTTCGAGCAGGTCCCGCCCCGCGCCGCCCCAAGCCAGCGCGTCCACCGCGACGATCGCCGCGCCGTACTCGCCCGGGCGGTAGTACGGGACGAAATCGACCAGGCCGGGGCCGGCGTCTCCGTCGAACAGGAGCCCCGCCAGCAGCTCGCCGTGGGCGACCTGCGACGGCAACCGGATCGGCCTGCGGGCACCCGCGAGGACCTCGAACCAGCGGCCGCCCTTCGTCTCCGCCAGGGGGACGTCGGCCTCTTCCCACGCGACACGGTCCGCCACCGCGTCCACGTCCGTGCGGGCGTCGAGGAACTCCGGCCGGGGCAGGCCGACCGTGGCGCGGTGCAGTTTCACCGCCGCCAGCACCGAAGCGTCTCCGCGGTGCTCGTGCGTGCCCGGGACGAACCTCGACGCCGTCCAGCCGCCGACGATCCAGCGGCCGTCCGTCGAACGGACCGGCTTGCCGACCCGCAACCCCGGCTCGCGGACGTAGTCGAGTGCGTGCGCGGTCCACAGTGTCCGGACCTTGTCGGTGACCGGCTTGAGCACCAGGTCGCCGCAGCGCCACGCCGTCGAATCCGGCAGGCGTTCACCTTGGTCAGCGGGGCCGCCGAAGGCCGCGCAGACGTGCGCCGGGGGACGTTCGAGGGTTGACCGCACGAGCCGTGACGTTACCCGGCCGGGTGTTCCACGAATGAGAAGACTCGCTGCTCACACGCGGTTTCCCGGCCGGGCAAAACACACTGTCAGTAGGTCGGCAGGCTCGGGTCGATCTGCTTCGCCCAGGCGAGCACGCCGCCGCCGAGGTGCGTCGCGTCCTTGAAGCCGGCCGCGTGCAGGGCGGCGAGGGCCTCGGCGGACCGGGCACCGGACTTGCAGTGCAGGACGATCGGCTTGTCCTGCGGCAGCTCGGCCAGCGCCTCACCCGAGAGGATCCGGTCCTTCGGGATCAGCGTCGCGCCCTTGATGTTGACGATCTCGTACTCGTGCGGCTCGCGGACGTCGATCAGCGCGAAGTTCTCGCCGCTGTCGAACTTGGCCTTGAGCTCCGCCGGGGTGATCGTGCTGCCCGACGCGGCCGACGCCGCCTCGTCCGAAACCACACCGCAGAACGCCTCGTAGTCGATCAGCTCGGTGATCTTCGGCGTGTCCGGGTCCTTGCGGATCTTGACCTCGCGGTACTTCATCTCCAGCGCGTCGTAGCTGATCAGGCGGCCGAGCAGCGGCTCGCCGATGCCGGTGATGAGCTTGATCGCCTCGGTCACCATGATCGAGCCGATGGACGCGCACAGCACGCCCAGCACGCCACCCTCGGCGCAGGAGGGGACCATGCCCGGGGGCGGCGGCTCCGGGTAGAGGTCGCGGTAGTTGAGGCCCTTGCCGTTCGGCGCGTCCTCCCAGAACACGCTGACCTGGCCTTCGAACCGGAAGATCGAGCCCCAGACGTACGGCTTGCCCAGGAGCACCGCGGCGTCGTTGACCAGGTAGCGCGTGGCGAAGTTGTCGGTGCCGTCGACGATCAGGTCGTACTGCTCGAAGATCTCCAGCGCGTTCGACGAGTCGAGCCGGTCGGTGTGCAGGTGCACCTTGACCAGCGGGTTGATCTCGGCGATCGACTCCTGCGCGGACGCGGCCTTGAGCTTGCCGACGTCGGACTGGCCGTGGATGACCTGGCGCTGCAGGTTCGACTCGTCCACCACGTCGAAGTCGACGATGCCGAGCGTGCCGACCCCGGCGGCGGCCAGGTACAGCAGCGCGGGGCTGCCGAGGCCGCCGGCCCCGATCACCAGGACCTTCGCGTTCTTCAGCCGCTTCTGCCCGGTCACCCCGACGTCGGGGATGATCAGGTGACGGCTGTACCGGGCCACCTCTTCCTTGGTGAGCTCGGCAGCCGGCTCGACGAGCGGCGGCAGTGCTGACATGGGTCCTCCATCTCGCGCGCGTATCGCGTCCATCCCACTATGCACAACGCGCGCAGGCAAATAAGCCTTCCCACGTCCGGATCGTGGGACGGCCCCTACTGCGGGGTGGGGTTGGGCCAGGAGTTGGTCTTGCAGATGCGGCCGTCCTTGGCCACCTTGCCCTTGTCGCCGCCGGGGATGTCGTTGAGCATCGCCACGTAGTCGTCGTTGACGCCGAAGGACTGCTGCATCATCACCGGCGCCGGCTGGTCGGTGCCGCCGCAGCCGACGTGCTGGTTGCCCAGCGCGTGCCCGACCTCGTGGTTGATGGCGTACTGCCGGTACCCCGTCATGTCGGGGCCGTAGGCCTTGGCGCCGCGCACCCAGCGGGCCAGGTTGATCAGCACCCGGCCGAGGCTCTTGCGGTAGCAGGAGGCCTCGAACTTGATCTGGAACCCGCAGGCGTCCGGCCGGTGCGTGGTCTCCGGCGTGGTCAGGCTCACCCGGAACGACGGGTTCGGGAAGTTGGCGTCCACCCGCTGGAACGCGATCTTGCCGTCCCAGGTCCAGCCCTGGGCCGGGTTCGACAGCGTGCCCTGGACGGCCGTGGCGAAGGCGTCGTCACCGGCGTAGCTCGCCGGGTCGATGCCGTCCTCGACCTCGACGGTGTAGGTGTAGAGCTTCCCGTTGCCGATCTTCGGGCCGCTGCCCGGGACGACGTGCCACTTGCCCGCACCCGCCTGCGTGAACGGGATGCCCTCCGGCAGGTCGGCGGTCGGCACCTTCAGGTCGACCGGGGTGGCCGGGTTCTCCGGGATGGGCTGCTCGCCGTTGCCGTCGATCGCGCCGCCGGAGGAGTCGCCGCCCGCCGACTCGACGCCGGGCGCGGAGGCGCCGGGGCCCTCCTCGGCGATCGGCTGGGCCGGGCTGTTGGCCGTGTTGACCACGACGAGCACGGTCAGCACCACCAGGATCGGCAGCGCGTAGACGCGCCAGCCGTAGGTCTTGGTCAGCTTCCCCAGGCCGGACTTCGACGGCGGGTCCGCCTCCTCCCGCGCGACCGGCACCTCCGGCTTCCAGGAGGCGCTCAGCGGCTCGGCGCTGGTCCGGCGGCTGCCCGAGCGGTAGCGGTCCTCGCCGGCGCGCTGGGACGGCGCCTTCGCCGGGCGGTACTGCCCGGTGCGGGGGTGGTCCTCGGCGTCCGGCGTCCGGCGGGCCGACGCGCGGTGGGGCGTCCGCCGATCTTCGCCTCGCGCGTCCTGCTTCACCCGGTCCACCGCACCAGGGTGCCACAGCGGCGAGGCACCGCTCGCGCCGACTGGCGGATCATCGAGTGAACCCGCCGCCCCCCGATCGGGTCACCAGGTGCCCGCTTCGACGTGCTCCCACATGCCCAGCACGGCCTTCGCGACGACGGCCGGGCGTTCCATCTGCGCCACGTGGCCGGTGCGCGGCAGCACGAGCAGCCGGGCCCGCGGGATCGCCCGGGCGGTCCGCACCGCGCGTTTCACCGAGATGACGCGGTCTTCCCGGCCCCAGACGACCAGCGTCGGCGCCTGGACGAGCGGCGCGACCGACCACAGCGACGCCTTCCCGAGCGTCGACCACGCCCGGAAGATGGCGAACGTGCTGCGCGCCATCGCGGGCGCGGCCCAGGCGAACCCGGCGCGGGCGCCGTGTTCCTCGGTCAGCTCGTCGAGGCGGCTCTCGGGGAACCGCGACGGGTCGGCGAAGCACAGCTTGATGACCTGCGCGGCGCGTTCCCGCGGCCCGAGCGCGGCGAGCTGGGCCCGCACCCGCGCGCCGACCAGCGGCAGGTACGCGAACGCCATCCGCGGGTCCGACAGCCGCCGCGGGTCGAGCCGCAGGTCCGGCACCGCCGGCGAGATGAGCGTCAGCGTCTTCACGAGCTCGGGCTTCTGGGCCGCGACCAGCAGGGCGATGGCGCCGCCCATGGAGTTGCCGAACAGGTGCACCGGCGCGCCGACCGCTTCGACGTGCTTTACAACGACGTCCGCGTGCGCCTGGAGCGTGAAGTCGAAGCCCTCTTCGGGCTCGGAGTAGCCGAACCCCGGCAGGTCGATCGCCGTGCCGCCGGCGACCGGCGAGAGCAGGGCGGCCAGGTCGGTCCAGTTCGTCGACGAGCCGCCGAGGCCGTGGACGTACACCGCCGGGACGCCGTCCGGACCCGGCGTGCGGCGGACGTGCAGCCGGGCGGTGCCGACCTCTTCGAACGCCGCCGGCCAGGGCGGCGGGACCGGGTCGAGCGACGGCAAGGCCCTGCTCGAGAGCGGCACGTGGGTCAGCGGCGGCCGGGCCTGCACGGGGGTCTTCACGGGTCCAGAATGCCCGACCCTTGGCGCGGCACACGTACCGGCGAGTAATCTTCAGGGCGACTTCACGCGGTGGCGACCCCGCCCGTCGAAGAAGCGATGACGGGAGGATGAGCATGACGGAGATGACGCGGCTGCAGCAACGTGGGGTGCGGCTGCCCCGGACCGAGCGCCGGGCCCAGCTCCTCGCCGCGGCGCAACGGGTCTTCGCCGAAAACGGTTACCACGCCGCCGCGATGGACGAGATCGCCGAGGTCGCGGGCGTCTCGAAGCCGGTGCTGTACCAGCACTTCCCCGGCAAGCTCGATCTGTACATCGCGCTGCTGGAGAGCCACGTCGACGAGCTGGTCAAGCGCGTCCAGAACGCGCTGGACTCGACGACGGAGAACAAGCAGCGCGTGCCGGCGACGGTGGGCGCGTTCTTCGACTTCGTGAGCAACGACGCGGGCGCGTTCCGGATGGTCTTCGAGTCCGACCTGCGCGGCGAGCCGGCGGTCCAGGAAGCGGTCGACCGGGCGACGTCGGCGAGCGTGGACGCGATCACCGAGACAATCACGGCGGACGCGGGCCTCGACGAGGACAAGGCGCGGCTGCTGGCCGTCGGGCTGGTCGGGATGAGCCAGGTCAGCGCCCGGTTCTGGCTGGCCCACCACCAGTCGATGAGCCGCGAGGAGGCAGTGGCCCTGACGGCCAACCTCGCCTGGCGCGGCATCGGCGGCGGCTTCCCGCTCAAGGACTCCTGACCCGCTCACCACCAAGCGCCCCAATGTGGCGTTGGGTGCGTCCAGCGCACCCAATGTGGCGTTCGGTGCGTCCA
>NZ_JBSGJD010000144.1:0-24772 GCF_053605405.1 Amycolatopsis sp. NPDC003861 | reverse complement strand
AACGCCACATTGGGTGCGCTGGACGCAACCAACGCCACATTGGGGCGCTTGGGGCCGGTGGGTCAGAGATCCAGGTCGACCACGATCGGCGCGTGGTCCGAGGGCCCCTTGCCCTTCCGCATGTCCCGGTCCACATAGGAATCCGTGACGGCGTCGGTGAACGCGGAATTCCCGTACACCAGGTCGATCCGCATGCCCTTGTTGTTGGGGAAGTTCCCCGCCCGGTAGTCCCAGTACGTGAACGGGTGGTCGTACTTCAGCGGCCGCGGGAAGACGTCCGACAGGCCCAGGTCCCGCAGGCGGGCCACGGCGTCGCGCTCCGGCTTCGTCACGTGGGTCGACTCCGCGAACAGCGTGATGTCCCAGACGTCCGCGTCCGTCGGGGCCACGTTGAAGTCCCCGAGCACCGCGAACGGCCCGGCCGCAATCTCCGCAGCGACCAGCGAGTGCAGCGACGAAAGCCACTCCAGCTTGTACGCGTAGTGCGGGCTGTCCGGCTCGCGCCCGTTGGGCACGTACACCGACCACACCCGCACGCCGCCGCACGTCGCGCCCACCGCACGCGCCTCAGCGGCACCTTCGAACGACGGCTCGCCCGGTAGCCCACGGACGACGTCGGTCAGCCCCACCCGCGACACGATGCCGACGCCGTTCCAGCGCCCGAGCCCGTACGCCGCGACCTCGTACCCCAGCGCCTCGATCTCGGCCGCCGGGAAGGCCTCCGTCGTGTTCTTCAGCTCCTGCAGGCACAGCACGTCCGGTGCCGTCTCCTCCAGGAAACCCAGGACCCGGGGCAGACGGGGGACGATCGAGTTCACGTTCCAGGTGGCGATCCGCATGCCTGCGAGCATCGCACACGCCACCGACAAAACCGGGGCGGCGCCGGAGCGCCGCCCCGGGGACTCACACGCCCGCGGTCGTCCGGATCCAGGACCGGCTCGCCGCCACGCTCGCGTAGTTGTTCGTGCCGCGCGTGTTCGACCCGCTCTGGTTCTGCACCGTCGACGCCACGCCCACCTGCACGCCGCCCGAGACCTGGGGGCCGCCCGAGTCGCCCTTCCACGCCGAGCCGTTGACGCCGACGCTCTGGATCGCGCGGCCGCCGTAGGCGTCCGTGGACCGGCCGGTCACCTGGACGTTCGCCGTCTTCAGCGCCGTCGCCGGCGGGCCGGTCGGGGTGGTGCGGCCCCAGCCGTAGATCTGGTTCGTGCTGCCGGTCGCCGGGTCCGAGCTGCCCAGCGAGATCGGCGCGGCGCCGGTCGCCGAGGCCAGGTGCAGCAGCGCGATGTCGCCGTTCGGGGATTCGTACTCGCCGTCGACGGCGATCTTCGTGCCCGAGAGCAGCGTGTTGCTGCCGACCCGGACGTACATCCCCGAGTTGTCCTGGTCGAGGCAGTGCACCGCGGTCAGCACCCAGCGGGACGCGATGACCGTGCCGGAGCAGTTGAAGCCCTGGTAGTCGCGTCCGGGCGTGTTCACGTACACCTGGGCGCCCCAGGAGACCGTCGGGGCGGTGCCGCCGCCGACGATGTTCGGCTGGACGCCCGCGGAGGCGACCGCGCCGCCGGCGAGGGTCAGCGCGACGGCCGCGGCGGAGGCGGCGCCGAGGAGACGGAGAGAGGTCACGGCGGTGATCCTTTCGACAGGGGGACCGGATCGGCCGGTCGGAAAGTAACCACCGCGTCACGGATGCGGACACCGACGAAGGTCGGAAACGGACGAACACCCTACTTCCGGTGGGGCAGCCCGGGGGTGTGCGAAAACTGTCGGTGCCGCCCCATAGTCTGGAGGAGTGGCTGACCCGACCACCTACCGTCCCTCGCCGGGGAGCATCCCGGATGCCCCTGGCGTGTACAAGTTCCGTGACGCGACCAAGCGGGTCATCTACGTCGGCAAGGCCAAAAGCCTCCGCAGCAGGCTGAACTCCTACTTCGCCGACCTCTCCGGCCTGCACCCGCGCACGCGCCAGATGGTCACCACGGCCGCGAGCGTCGAATGGACCGTCGTCACCACCGAGGTCGAGGCCCTCCAGCTCGAGTACAACTGGATCAAGGAGTTCGACCCGCGGTTCAACGTCCGCTACCGCGACGACAAGAGCTACCCGGTGCTCGCGGTGACGCTGAACGAGGAGTTCCCCCGCCTGCACGTCTACCGCGGCGCGCGCAAGAAGGGCGTCCGGTACTTCGGCCCGTACGCGCACGCGTGGGCCATCCGCGAGACGCTCGACCTGCTCCTGCGGGTCTTCCCGGCGCGCACCTGCTCGGCCGGGGTGTTCCGGCGCCACGGCCAGATCGGCCGCCCCTGCCTGCTCGGCTACATCGACAAGTGCTCGGCGCCCTGCGTGGGCCGCGTCTCGGCCGACGAGCACCGCGACATCGTCGAGGACTTCTGCGACTTCCTGGCCGGCAAGACCGACGTCATGATCAAGCGCCTGGAAGCCGAGATGGCCGCCGCGTCCGAGGAGCTGGAATTCGAGCGCGCGGCCCGGCTGCGCGACGACCTCGGCGCCCTGCGCCGCGCCATGGAGAAGCAGGCCGTCGTGCTCGGCGACGGCACGGACGCCGACGTCGTTGCGTTCGCCCATGACGAGCTGGAAGCCGCCGTCCAGGTCTTCCACGTGCGCGGCGGCCGGGTCCGCGGCCAGCGCGGCTGGGTCATCGACAAGGCCGAGGAGATGGACGTCCCGGCGCTGGTCGACCACTTCCTCACCCAGTTCTACGGCGACGAAGCCGAGCTCGACGCCCGCGACGACGTCGACGCCGGCCCGGTCGTCCCGCGCGAGGTCCTGGTGCCGGAGCTGCCGGCGGACGCCGAGGCGGTCGCGGAGTGGCTCACCGGGCTGCGCGGCTCGCGGGTCCAGCTGCGGGTGCCGCAGCGCGGCGACAAGAAGGCCCTGGCCGAGACCGTGCAGCGCAACGCGGGCGAGGCGTTCACCCAGCACAAGCTGCGCCGCGCCGGCGACCTCACGGCCCGCTCGGCCGCGCTCACCGAACTGCAGGAGTTCCTCGGCCTCGACACCGCGCCGCTGCGCATCGAGTGCATCGACATCAGCCACATCCAGGGCAGCGACGTCGTCGCGTCGCTGGTCGTCTTCGAAGACGGGCTCGCGCGCAAGTCCGAGTACCGCCGTTTCGCGCTGCGGGAGGCGGCGACCGAGGGCGACGTCGCTTCGATCGCCGAGGTCGTGCGCAGGCGGTTCTACCGCTACCTGAAGGAAACCGCCGAGGAGTCGAGCACGCCGGGCCTCGACCCGGAGACCGGGCGGCCGAAGAAGTTCGCCTACCCGCCGAACCTGCTGGTCGTCGACGGTGCGGGCCCGCAGGCCACCGCGGCCGCCGACGTGCTGGCCGAGCTCGGCATCACCGACATCTCCGTGGTCGGGCTGGCCAAGCGGCTGGAAGAGGTCTGGCTGCCCGCCGACCCCGATCCGGTGATCCTGCCCCGGACGTCGGAGGGGCTGTACCTGCTGCAGCGGCTCCGCGACGAGGCCCACCGGTTCGCCATCGCCTACCACCGCGAGAAGCGCTCCAAGCGGCTGCAGACGTCCGAATTGGACAGTGTGCCCGGGCTGGGGCAGGCTCGCCGCACCGCGCTGATCAAGCACTTCGGCTCGGTGAAGAAGCTCAAGCAGGCCAGGGTCGAAGAGATCGAGGCGGTGCCCGGCTTCGGCAGGCGCACCGCGGAGGCCGTGGTCGCCGCGCTGGCCGGGGAGTCCGGCGCGAGCAACGGCACAGGAGCAGGGGAGTAGGGAAACACAGTGAGTGCGCAAGAGGAGATCCGCGGCTCCGGCATGGAGGTCGCGGTCGTGTCCGGGTTGTCCGGGGCGGGCCGCAGCACGGCGGCCAAGTGCCTGGAGGACCTGGGCTGGTTCGTCGTCGACAACCTGCCCCCGGAGCTGATCGCCACCATGGTCGAGCTGGGTGCGCAGGCGCGCGGCGCGATCACGAAGGTGGCGGTCGTGATGGACGTGCGCTCGCGCGCGTTCACCGACGACCTGGCCTCGGTGATCAAGGACCTCGACGCCCGGGGCTACAAGCCGCGGGTCCTGTTCCTGGAGGCGACCGACGCCGTGCTGGTGCGGCGCTTCGAGGCCGTCCGCCGGGGCCACCCGATGCAGGGTGACGGCCGGCTCGCCGACGGCATCACCGCGGAGCGGACCCTGTTGGAGCCGCTGCGCGAAGAGGCCGATCTGGTGCTCGACACGTCGTCGCTGTCGGTGCACGACCTGCGGGCCAAGATCGAGGACGCGTTCGGGTCCGAGGCGAGCACCCAGACCCGGGTCACCGTGCTGTCCTTCGGCTACAAGTACGGCCTGCCGATGGACGCCGACCTGGTGATGGACGTCCGGTTCCTGCCCAACCCGTTCTGGATCCCGGAGCTGCGCGAGCACACCGGGCTCGACGGCGAGGTCCGCAACTACGTCCTCTCGCAGGAGGGGGCCGAGGAGTTCCTCGACCGCTACCACCAGCTGCTGCGGCTGATCGGCGCCGGCTACAAGCGCGAGGGCAAGCGGTACCTGACGCTGGCCGTCGGCTGCACCGGCGGCAAGCACCGCAGCGTGGCGCTGTCGGTCGAGCTCGCCCAGCGTCTGTCCAAAGAGGACGGTATGGCCGTGAAGGTGGTGCACCGCGACCTTGGTCGTGAATAACGTGCGCGCGGTCGCCCTCGGGGGCGGCCACGGACTGCACGCCACGTTGTCCGCGGTGCGGCGGGTGACCCCCGACGTCACCGCGGTCGTGACCGTGGCCGACGACGGCGGATCGTCCGGCCGGCTGCGGCGCGAGCTCGGGCTGCTGCCGCCGGGCGACCTGCGGCAGGCGTTCGCCGCCTTCGCCGCCGAAGACGGCGGCACGCTGTGGGCCGAGGTCTTCCAGCACCGCTTCGGCGGCGACGGCGCGCTGGCCGGCCACGCGGTGGGGAACCTGTTGCTGGCCGGGCTGTTCGAGGTGCTCGGCGACCCGGTCGCCGCGCTCGACGAGGCCTGCCGGCTGATGGGCGTCTCGGGCCGGGTGCTGCCGATGTCGCCGGAGCCCCTCGAGATCGAGGGGCAGGTCAGCGGCCTCGACAGCGAGGACCCGACGGCCCTGCGGACGATCCGCGGCCAGGTCGCGGTGGCCACCACGCCGGGGCAGGTGCGGCGGGTCAGCCTGCGCTCGCCGGGCCGGGCCGGGCGCCCGCCGCTGGCGTGCGAGGAAGCGGTGCAGGCGGTGCTGAACGCCGACGTCGTGTTCCTCGGGCCCGGCTCGTGGTTCACCAGCGTGCTGCCGCACCTGCTCGTGCCGGGGCTGCACGACGCGCTCGTGAGGACGGCCGCGACGAAGGTGCTCGTGCTCAACCTTGTCCCCCAGCCGGGGGAAACCGCGGGATTCTCGCCGGAGCGGCACCTCGACGTCCTCTTCGAGCACGCGCCCGATCTGCGGGTCGACGCGGTGATCGCGGACCGCGATTCCGTGCCCGACCCGGCGAATCTCCGGCGCGCGGCCGAACGGCTGGGCGGCCGGGCGCACCTGGGGGCGGTGGGCGACCCCGAAGTGCCGGGACGGCATGATCCTGATGCGCTCGCGTTGTGCATGCGGGAGGCTCTCGGTCTCGGCGGGGAGCACGGGGGAGGAGCGAAAGGCAGGGAGGGGCAGTAATGGCGATGACCGCCGCGGTGAAGGACGAACTGAGCCGGCTGGAGATCACGAAGATCGGGCCGCGCCGGGCGGAGGTCGCGTCGCTGCTTCGCTTCGCCGGCGGGCTGCACATCGTGGCCGGCCGGGTGGTCGTGGAGGCGGAGCTGGACACGGGCTCGGTCGCGCGACGGCTGCGCAAGGAGATCCACGAGCTGTACGGCCACCATTCGGACGTCCACGTGATCACCGCCAGCGGCGGCCTGCGCAAGGGCACCCGGTACGTCGTGCGCGTGGTGAAGGACGGCGAGGGCCTGGCCCGCCAGACCGGGCTGATCGACCAGCGCGGCCGCCCGGTGCGCGGCCTGCCGGCGGCCGTGGTGTCCGGGGGCGTGGCGGACGCGGAAGCGGCGTGGCGGGGCGCGTTCCTCGCGCACGGCTCCCTGACCGAGCCGGGCCGCTCGTCCTCGCTCGAGGTGACCTGCCCGGGCCCGGAAGCGGCGCTGGCCCTGGTCGGCGCGGCCCGCCGGATGGGCATCCAGGCGAAGTCCCGCGAGGTCCGGGGAGCGGACCGCGTGGTGGTCCGCGACGGCGACGCGATCGGAGCGCTGCTGACGCGGCTGGGCGCGCACGCGAGCGTCCTGCAGTGGGAAGAGCGCCGGATGCGCCGCGAAGTCCGCGCGACGGCGAACCGCCTGGCCAACTTCGACGACGCGAACCTCCGGCGGTCGGCCCGCGCGGCGGTCGCGGCGGCGGCCCGGGTGGAGCGCGCCCTGGAGATCCTCGGCGACACGGCCCCGGACCACCTCCTGGCCGCGGGCCGGCTCCGGCTGTCCAACCGCCAGGCGTCCCTGGAAGAGCTGGGGCAGCTGTCGGACCCGCAGATGACGAAGGACGCGGTGGCGGGCCGGATCCGCCGCCTGCTGGCGATGGCGGACAAGCGGGCCAAGGACCTGAACATCCCGGACACCGAGTCGGCGGTCACCCCGGAGATGCTGGAAGAAGAAGAGGCCTGAGGCTCAGCGGTCGCTGTCCGGTCCGTGGTTCGGGCATTCGGCCGCGTGCCGCGCGTTCCAGGCCGCCCGCATCGACTCCTGCTGCCGCTCGAACTTGGCCTCGCGGCGCACTTGCCAGGGCGAGCGGGCCAGGCAGCGGGTCACCAGCGGCTGGTCGGGCGAGTAGTCGTCGCCGCTGTCGGTGACTTCGAACCCGGCCGCGGTGAGGATCTTCCGCATCGCCTCGGCCATCGCTTCGCCGACCGCGACCGCCAGTTTGCCGAACGCCGCGCATTCGGCGCCTTCCTGGTGCGGATCCTCGGCCCAGGCCTCCTGGCTGGCGTCCCAGAAGAGACGGTGGGCCTGCCAGTCGACCGTCACGCCGCGAAGCTCCGGCACGTCGGCGTGCACGACGGCGCCGACCGAGCCGGTCGGATCGTTGCCGGACAGCACCGGCAACCCGGCCGCGAGCAACTCCTCCTGGACGATCGTGGCGAGGACGTCCAGGCGGAACCGCCGGTCCTGGTCGTCGTGCGCTGCGGTCATGTGCTCCCCTTCGACGTGAGACGCCCGACGAGCTCCCGCAGCCACGGCTCGGCGATCGCGGGTTCGCGCTGGAGCACCCGGACCAGCTTTTCGCGGACGGCCGGGGTGCGCCCGGCCTCGGCGATCGCGGCCGCTTCGGCCAGCGCCCGGCGGGTCCGGTGGTCGTGGCCGGGCCGGCGGACCTCCTCGTCGGCCCACCGGTAGCGGCCGAACGACGGCGTCAGTTTGTGCTGGTGGTCGGCGAGGTAGCTGAACAGCGCGGACTCGACGGAGACGTTCCGGATCGGCACGTCGCGAGCCCAGTCCGCGTGCTGCTGCCACCGGCGGGTGTTCGGGCTGGTGTGCGTGCGCCGGGTCAGGCCGACGATCCGGACCCGGCGCCGGATCGCCGGCCAGTCGGCCCGTTCGTCGGCGGCCCAGTTCCGCAGGATGCCGAGCAGCTGCTCGAGCGTCCGGCCGGTGGACACGACGTCCGCGAAGGTGATCGGGCGCGCACCACGGGCGAGCCCGGCCGGGTGCAGGCCGTGCGCGGCCAGGTTGGCGCGCAGCCGCGCCACTTCGGCCGGGTGCAGCCGGGTGGCGGGCCAGCCGCTCAGCCACGTGGTGGACAACGGCAGCAAGTGCAGCCGCCCCGGGTCGGGCAAGGCGCCGCCGAGCAGGTCGAAGACGGAGTCCGCGGACCGGCCGACGAAGTGGAGCTCGCCGTCCCCGGACCGGGCCAGCACCTTCGCGGCGCACTCGATCAGGTCGTCGAGGAACCACAGGTCGGGCTCGGGAAGGCCGTCGAGCAGGGTGCCGAGGTGGTCGGGGCGCACGAGGTCCCAGCGGAACGGCCGGATCGCTTCGCGCACTCTTCCCCCTCGGTTCGCCGTGAGCCTAGGCGCGTTGCCTGCGGCCGTCAGCCTGATTAACACGGCGCGCCATCTCGTAACACCGCGGTAGCGCCCGGGAGCCGTGCCGGAAACGCGGGCCCCCGAACCTCGGAAGCGAACGAGGGAAGGGGAAGCGCATGCTGCAGGTTTCGCCGGAAATCGGCACCTGGCTCTCCCGGCGCAGCAGCAAGGCCGGGGACTGGACCACCCAGGAGCTCGTCGCGGCCAAACGCGGCACCACCGTCTCCGTCGTCATCCCGGCCCGGAACGAGGAAGCCACCGTCGGCGCGATCGTCGGTGCCATCCGCGACGAGCTGCACGGCAGCCTCGTCGACGAGATCCTCGTCGTCGACAGCCACTCCACCGACGCCACCGCCGAGGTCGCCGCCGCCGCGGGGGCCGACGTCGTCGCGCAGGACGCCGTCTTCCCCGGCCTCGAAGGCCTGGCCGGGAAGGGCGAAGCGCTGTGGAAGGGTGTCGCGGCGACGAGCGGCGACCTCGTCGTCTTCGTCGACGGCGACCTGTACGACTTCACCACCGGCTACGTCACCGGGCTGCTCGGCCCGCTGCTCACCGACCCCTCGGTCGCCTACGTCAAGGGCTTCTACCACCGCCCGCTCGGCACCGAGGCCGACGGCGGCGGCCGGGTCACCGAACTCGTCGCCCGGCCGCTGCTCAACATGTTCTGGCCCGAGCTCGCCGGGTTCGTCCAGCCCCTCGCCGGGGAGTACGCGGGCCGCCGGGAAGTGCTGGAGAGCATCCCGTTCGTCGCGAACTACGGCGTCGAGGTCGGGCACCTGATCGACCTGCTCGAACTGCGCGGCCTCGACGCGCTCGCGCAGGTCGACCTCGGCCACCGCGCGCACCGCCACCAGAGCACCCAGGCGCTGGGCCGGATGTCCGGGCAGATCATGCAGACGCTCTTCGACCGGCTGGAACGCCACGGCCGGCTGGTCACCGCGGCCCCGCCGGCGACGCTGCTCGCCCAGTTCCGGCGCGGGACGTCACCCGGCGTCGAGCGGGAGATCGTGCTGACCGACCTCACCTCACCGCAGCGCCCGCCCCTCAACAGCCTCGCCCTGCGGGACATCGCGTAGCGGCCAGCCGGGCGGCCCGAACACGTACCCGGCGCGCTCGCGCCACGTCCGGGCCGCCCGGAGGTCACGCAGGATCGAGCCGTACTCGTGGAAACCCACGCGTAGCAGGTTGTACGTCCCGATGTTCTTCGTCAGCCCGTACGTCGGCCGCTTGCCCTCGGGGACGAAGCTGCCGAACATGCGGTCCCAGATGATCAGGATCCCGCCGTAGTTGGCGTCGAGGTACTCCTCGTCGCTGCCGTGGTGGACGCGGTGGTGGGACGGGGTGTTGAAGACGTACTCGAACCAGCGCGGCAGCTTGCCGACCTTCTCGGTGTGCACGAAGAACTGGTAGACGAGGTCGATCGACAGCCCGGTCAGAATCATCCACGGCGGGATGCCGCACAGCGCCAGCACGGACCAGAACGGCAGCTGGAAGTACGGGGTCCACTTCTGGCGCAGCGCCGTCGAGAAGTTGTAGTGCTCGCTGGAGTGGTGCACCTGGTGCCCGGCCCAGAGCAGCCGCACGCGGTGGCTGGCCCGGTGGTAGGCGTAGAACACGAGCTCCTGGCCCAGCAGCATGAGCACCCACGTCCACCAGTCGCGCGGGTCGAACTTGACGGGTGCCAGCTCGAACAGCGCCGCGAACACGACCAGCATCACGAGCCGGAACAGCGCGTTGACGCCGACGGCGACCGTGCCCATCAGCATGCTCGTCCGCGTGTCGGCGACGCTGTAGCCGACGACGTTGTCGTCGTGGCCGAGCACGTGCACGGCGACGATTTCGATCGTCACGAACAGCAGGAACACCGGAACCGCGAACAGCACGGGGTCGCGCAGGTGCGCCAGGAAGTCGGCCACGTCGCCTCCTCGAATCTGACCATACGGTAACTTACCCTCGGGTCACTTTACGCACGGTAGGCTCTCCCGTGTGACGGAGTCAAGGGCGGTCGGGACCAAGGGGATGCCCCGCGAAGAGCGCGAGGCCCAGCTCGTCGTGGCCGGCACCGAGGAGTTCGGCCGGGCCGGGTACGCGGGCGCGTCGATGGTCGAGATCGCGCGCCGGGTCGGGGTCACGAAGCCGTTGCTGTACCAGTACTTCGGCTCGAAGGACGGGCTCTACCTGGCCTGCCTCCACCGCGCGGGCGGCCGCCTCACCGACGGCGTCGCGACGACCATGGCCGCCGGCGGCGAGCCCGACCAGATGCCGCTCAAGGTGCTCTCGGCGATCTTCACGACGTTCGATCACGACCGGTACGCCTGGCGCCTCCTGCGCGACGCCACGGTGCCCTCGACGGGCGACATCGCCGCGGCGGCCGCGGACTACCGCCGCCGGCTCGACGCGTTCGCGGTGCTGGGCGCCACGCAGCTGCTGACCTCGCGCGGCCTGGCCGACCCGGCGGACATCGAGGCGGTGGCGCAGGTGTGGACCGGGGTGGTCGACTCGCTGATCAGCTGGTGGATCGACCGCCCCGACGAAGACGCCGGCGCGATGACGGCCCGGTGCGCGCGGATCATGGGTGGCCTGTTCGGCTGGTGATTTCTGCCAGCGCCGCACGCACCTCCTCCCGGAGCCGGGCCCGATCGTCGCCGTAGGTGTGCTCGGCCGCGGACAAGGCCGACCCCAACGCCTCCCACGCGTCCTCGCCCGCCGCGGCGAAGATCGCCGGGAACGCCATGGCCTGCTGCAACGCGTTGTCGTGCCGCCCGTCCGGCGTGCGCACCAACGTCTGCGGCACTTCCGGATCCGACAGCAGCCGATCCCACGCCGCGGCCCAGTCGCCGAACGGCGGCGGCAGCGGGCTCCCTTCGTCCAGTGCGCGCAAGCCGTCGGCGATCCAGCCGACGCCGTCCAGCCCGGCCCGCTCGAACGCCAGGTGCGCCACCCGGCGGGCGAGCGCGCGGCAGACCTCCGGCCCCGCGGTGACCGCCGCTCCCACCAGGGCCCGATCGTGCTTGGCGAACTCCCGCAGCGAACCCGGCGGCAGCTCGCGCACCGGCGAAGGTGGCAGCACGCCACCCCATTCCCGCAGCAGCCGTTCCTGTTCCGCCTTCGCCCGCGCCTCCTCCTCGGCCCGCCGGCGGGCTTCCCACCGCTGCGCGAGTTCCTCGTCCGTCGGCGGCGGGGGCAGCTCCCGCGCGAACCCGTGCCAGTAGGCCGCGATCGCGCTCGTTTCGCGGACGACGACGTCCGGAGCCGGCGGCGCGGGCCAGAACTGCAGCAGGTAGTTGTCCTGCCGGGGCTCGCCGCCGAGCCGCGTGTCGCGCTCGCGGCCCGCGTCCATCGCCGCGCCGCTGTAGCGGACGCGGTAGTCGCCCGGCGTCAGCTCGAGGTCCCACGCGTCGCCGCCACCCCAGGTGACCAGCGCCGTACGGCCTTCGGCGCGGAAGGAGGCCTCGACGACGTCCTCCGCGCCGCTGTCCGGCGGCTCGGCCGGGTGCACCTCGGCGGTGAAGCCGACCTCGCCGGTGTGCAGCCCGGTGATCAGGAAGAGGGTGCCGGGCACCGCGGCGCCGCACAGCCCGTTGCGCTGCCCGGCGAAACACGCGTGCAGGTCACCCTCGAACGGCTCTCCTTCCTCGTCGTGGACGTAGATCTGTCCATAGTGGACGTGAACCTCGCCGTGGACCACGGTGCGCATGGCGTCAGGATGGCAGAGACCACCGAAGGTTTCGTTTTGCCTTGTTTGTCCGCTTGGTCGACACGGAGAGTGCTCTTCGCGAATTCGTTGCTCGAATGGCGTAGCGAAACGGGGCCGGTTCGCGATTAATCTGGGAAGCCGTCCCGTCGAGAGGTTGCCCCATGCCCGAACCAGCCGCATCCGTCCCGGCCGATCCTCGGCTGGCTGCGCGATTCACCGAGGATCTGCTCGACGGATGCCGGGTTCTCGCCAAGGATTACGGCTACCGGCCCGCCCAGTTCGAACGCATGGTGCGCGAGCACGGCGGCGTCGAAGCGGCCCGGCTGCTGCTACGGGGCGCCGGTACCGCGGGCGGGTTCACCGTGCTCTGGGAGAAGAACCAGCTCGGCCGCAGCTCCGAGGCGGTCATGCTGCGCGAGGAGTACGCCGAGCTGTTCACCCCCGATGAACTGCTGCTGGCCCGCCGCCGGCTGGAGGAACACGGCTTCGACGTCGACGCGCACCTGCGCCGGCTGTCGGGGACGCAGTGAAGGGCGGCGGGGGTGACCGGCGCCGCTCCGGTCACCCCTGCCGCGGCTTTCAGGCGGCTGCGCTGGACTTGCCGCGCAGCACGACGTTCGCCGTCGACGCGCCCTTGATCGCCGTTTCGACCTGGGCCATCGTCGAGGACGACGTCAGGCCGGGGACCGTGGCGGTGTTCAGGGCGTAGAGGGTGAACGTGTACGGGTGGCTCGACCCGCCCGGGCAGGGGCCGAAGAACTTCTGCGCGTTCGCCCCGCTGCCCATCGCCTTCTGTTTCGCGCCACCCTGGTTCGGCACGGTGTACCCCGCCCCGAGCCCCTCCGGCAGCGACCGCGTGGCCGCCGGGACGTCCCAGATCGCCCAGTGCAGCTTGTTGCCGCTGTTGGCGACGTCGGCGAACACGACGGCGTAGCCCTTCGCCCCGTCGGAAGCGCCCCACGCCAGCGGCGGCGACGGGTCCTGGCCCGCCGTGCCGTCCCCGGCGCAGGTGTACTTGTCCGGGATGGTCGCGTTGTCGGCGAAGGCGGAGCTGGTCAGCTTGAAGCCGCCGGGCGTGCCGCCGCCGGGGAACTTCAGCCGCACGATCACGTTGTCCAGCACCGACGGCGTGCCGCCGTTCTTGTCGTTGTTCGTCGAGGTCAGCCAGAGCCCGCCGTCCGGGGTCTTGGTGACCGAGCGCAGCCGGCCCCAGCGGCCGGAGAAGAGCGTCGACACCGTGCCGACGCCGGTGCCGGCGGTGTTGATCTGCGTGGCGAACAGCTGCTGCCCGGTGACGCCGGCGATGTAGATCCAGTCGTTGACGATCTCCAGCCCGCTCGGCCCGGCCTGCGACGTCGACCAGGTCTTCTTCGGGGCGATGAAGCCGCTGCAGCTGCCCTGCGTGCCTTCGCAGCTGGGCCAGCCGAAGTTGCCGCCCTTCTGGATCAGGTTGAGCTCGTCCTGGCTGCTCTCGCCGAACTCCGCCGCCCACAGCTGGCCGCGGGAGTCCCAGGCCAGGCCCTGCGGGTTGCGGTGGCCGTAGCTCCAGACGTACCGCGCGTTGCCGCCGGTGGCGTAGAACGGGTTGTCGGAAGGCGCCGAGCCGTCCGGGTTGAGCCGCAGGATCTTGCCGTTGAGCGAGCTCTTGTTCTGCGCGTTGTCGCTGTTCTTGGCGTCGCCGACGGTGGCGTACAGTTTGCCGTCCGGGCCGAACTTGATCCGGCCGCCGTTGTGGTAGCGGTTCTTGGCGATCCCGGTCAGCACCGGCGTCGACGTCGACGACAGCGTGGTGCCGTCGTAGGTCATCTTCACGATCCGGTTGTCCCCGGACGCCGTGTGGTAGAGGTAGATCGCGTGGTCGCTCGACCAGTTCGGCGAGATCGCCAGGCCGAGGAGGCCGCCTTCGCCGTTCGTGCCGACCGCGCCCGGCACCTTGCCCAGCGTGGTCTTCTGGCCGGACGGCGTCACCAGCAGGACCTCGAACCGGTCCCGCTCGGTCACCAGCGCGTTGCCGTTCGGCAGGAAGTCCACCGACCAGCCGAGGTCGACCTTCGCGATGTCCTTGTCGTACTCGGGAATGCCCCCGGCACCGCCCGGAGCGCTGGTCTTCGCCGTGACGGCGTTGCTGGCGGCCGAGGCGTTGCCGTCGGGGTCGCGGGCCTTGACGGTGAAGGTGTAGGAGGTGTTCGGGGTGAGGTCGGTGACCGTCGTGCTCAGGGAAGTCGTGGTCGCGACCTTCGTGGCGCCCTGGTAGACGTCGTACCCGGCGATGGTGCCGCCGTTGTCCGTGGAAGCGTTCCACGCCAGGGAGACGCTGTTCGCGGTGACGCTCGTGGAGCGCAGGTTGCCCGGCACGCTGGGCGGGGTGGTGTCGTTGCTGGGCGGCGTGGTGAAGGTGACCACGTTGCTCTGCTGCGACGGGTTGCCCGCGGCGTCGTACGCGCCGACGGAGATGTCGTAGGCGGTGTTCGGGGTCAGGTTGTCGACGGTCGCGCTCGTGGTGTTCCCGTCGACGGTCTTGAGGATGTTGCCGCC
Source organism: Amycolatopsis sp. NPDC003861 (assembly GCF_053605405.1). NCBI lineage: Bacteria > Bacillati > Actinomycetota > Actinomycetes > Pseudonocardiales > Pseudonocardiaceae > Amycolatopsis > Amycolatopsis sp. NPDC003861. Next base: position 10,494 of record NZ_JBSGJD010000144.1, on the reverse strand, counting down.
GCGGTTGACCTCGTAGCGGACGACGCCGACGTTGTCGGTCGCGGCGGTCCAGGTGAAGGTGGCCGCGGTGGGCAGGACGTTGCTCGCCTTGAGGTTCGACGGCGGCGACGGCGGTTCGCCGTCGACCGGCGCGGTGAAGGTGTCGGTGAGCTTGTCGGCGTTCGGGCCGCCGTTGGCGGTGGTCGCGGTGGTGCGGACCTTGTTGACGCCGGCGGTGAGCTGGACGGTCGCGGTGACGGTCTTCCAGGTCGTCCACGCGCCGGTGGCGGGGAAGTCGACGGTGCCCTTGTCGCCGCCGTCGACGGTGAGCTTCACCGGCCGGTTGTCGGCGGTTCCGTTGGCGTAGCGGAAGGTCAGCGTGTGCGTGCCCGCCTGGGCGGCGTTCACGGAGTATTCGACGTAGCTGCCGACGACGTTGTCGAAGTTGACGAAGCCGGTGCCGGAGTAGCCGGCGTGGTTCGACTCGACCGCGCCCTGCGAGATGGTGGCGTTCTCGGACTCGTAGTCGGTATCGGCCGCGAAAGCGTTTACCGGGCTGACCGCGGTGAGGCCGAGCGCCGCGACGGCGGTACCGGCCAGTACCACGCGCCACGGTGGACGGGGTGCCACTGGGAGCCTCCTGCGTTGTCGGGGGACAGGGGGTGACCGGGGCGGAATGGTCGGCGGACCACCGGCGGCAATAGTTAGGAAAGTTTCCTATCTATGGGACAGATCACACACCCTGGGAGCGGGCCCTGTCAATACTCGACACGATGGCTCACCCTGCGTGCCAACGGCTTCCCGCTCACCGGGGCAGTGCCTCCGGACGGCCCAGCGTGGCGACCGAGATGCTTCGGTGCGGCGGATCGATCGGAGGCCGCCGGGCGCGCTGGTCCACAGCCGGCTTCAAGCGCCCCAACGGGCTTTCTCCTGCGTGGCCGCCGCAGTCGTGGGGCTCGCGGATCCGCAGGCGGCGGGCGGCGGTGATGCAGCCCGATCGAGCTGCGGCCGCCGGGGCGCCCCCCGTTTTCGACTCTACCGGTGGGCACCGACAGTTTCGGCCGCCCAGTCGCGCGGCACGAGGAACGCCGCCAGCTCCGCCTCCGCGCTCCCCGGCTCGGGCGCGAACTCCGACTCCCAGCGCGCCGACGGTGGCAGCGCCGTCAGGAGCGTGTCGGCGTCGGCCTGGGTCGCGTCGTTGACCAGTGTGAACTCGACGTACCGGCCGCGGCGGTGGAGCTGCCAGTGCCGCTCGCGTTCGCCGTACGGCACGTCCTTGCGCCGGTGGACGATCGGGAAGTACGCCGGGGCGATGGCGGCGATGCCCGCCGCCGTGAAGGCCGCCGAGCGTCGCCAGCCGTCCGGGCCCGGCAGGCTCAGGTGGTCGAAGAGGATGCCGCCGATGCCGCGGGCTTCGTTGCGGTGGGGGAGCCGGAAACGGTCGTCGCACGCGCGTTTCGCCTGGGCGTGGAACGCCGGGTCGAGCGTGTCGCAGTGGCTCTTCAGGACGCGGTGGAAGTGGGTCGCGTCCGCGGCGAAGCCGTAGCAGGGGAGGAGGTCGACGCTGCCGCCGAACCACCACGCTTCCGCGGCCTCCCGGTAGCGGAAGTGCGCCTGGAACGCCGGGACGTACGGGTTGCGCGGGTGCAGCACGACCGACAGCCCGGCCGCGGAGTCCTCGTCCGAGAAGGCCGCGCTGACGACGGCGCGTTCGAAGACGTCCCCGTTTTCGAGCAGTCTCGTGCGCCCGGACCGGCCGAAGCGCCCGCCGTCGAGGCGTTCCAGCTCGGCCACCAGTTCCCGCTGGCCCGCACTGACGATCGCCTTGACGGCGTCGCGTCTGTCCCCTGAAGGCATACCCCCACCCCCAGGGGCAGATTACCAGCGAAACGCCCTCAGCCGGCGATGTCGGCGCGCTCGATCACCTTGGTGATCTTCGCCCGGACGAGGGATTCCTCGGGGACGGCGTTGCGCTTGCCGTACTCCTCGCCGTGCTCGGCACCCATGTACCGCGCACCCAGCTTGGTCGCCCACGCGAGCATGTCGTCCAGGTCGTGGGTCAGCCGCGCCTCGGCGGTGAACTGGACGTAGGAGAACGGCGGCTTCTGGTCGTCGACGGCCAGCGAAATCCGGCCGTCGCGGGCGATGGCCTTGCCCTTGAGCGTCTCGGTGCCGGTGGTGAAGATCAGCTCGTCGCCGTCCGGGCCTTCGTTCAGCAGGAACCACACCGGCGTCACGATCGGGGCGCCGTTGGCCCTGACCAGGCCGAGCATGCCGGTCCGGGTCCCCTCGGAGGCGAACTTCCACCACTCGTCACGGCTCATCTCACGCATAGGAGGGACGTTAATGCAAATACTGCGGCGCGTCAGCGCCACCTTTGAGGGTGGTGGTGGGGGCATGGATGGAGTCACCCGCGCGTGCGCAGAGGGTGGCCGACTAGCCTGGCCTGCTGTGCGAGACGACGACACCGGGATGACGGGCCTGGCCGACGAGGGGCTGACGCGCCGCCTCAAGGCGCTGGCCTGCACCGCGCCGCTGCACGACCTCGACGCGCGGAAAGCGAAGCTCGACTGGGCCGACGCCACGATCTACCAGATGGCCGAGATCGCGCTGCACACGATCGACCAGGTCACCATCGCGATGGACTTCGACACCGGCGCCGGCCACGACGAGGTCATCGACCGGCTGCTGCCGTTCATCGCCCAGCAGGCGCCGTCGCGGATGCCCGAGGAGCACGTCCGGGTGGCCAAGTGGGTCCTGGACAACCTCATCAACGTCGGCACCACCGACCGCGGCTTCCGGCGCGTCTACGGCTCGATCGGGCCGGGCGGTTACCAGCGGCGCCAGTTCGACTTCAAGCTGCTGGTCGAGCTGGCCGCCCGCGACGGCGAGGTCTACCTGCGCGCCACCGACGAGGCGATCAACGTCCTGGTCGGCGCGCTCGACACCGACGTCGAGTCCGCGCAGATCGCCGCCGAGGTCAAGCTCGAGAACCTGATCAACCGCGGCCGGCTCGCCGACGCCAAGCTCGCCGCCGAGCAGGCCCGCTACCGGACCGTCCAGTACGGCGAGACCCTGCGCGCGAAGCTCGACGCCACCCGCCGCGACGTCCGGTCGGTCGACTGGGAACGCGAAGTCCCGGAGCTGCTCGACAGCGCGCTGAGCCACATCGAGGCCCGGTTCCGCGCCGAGAACGCCATCCTCAAGAACATCACCACCGCCCGCGACGAGACCGAGGACCTCGACAAGAAGCGCCGCGCCGCCGAGCTCGTCGACATCGTCGGCGACTGCATCCGCCGGCACACGCGCCTGCAGTCCCGACTGGCCGACGCGGGCGCGGTGTTCCGCGCCGAGCAGGACCGCCAGCAGTTCTCCGGCCCGCCTCAGCGCGCGACCCTGGACCTCTTCGGCCAGCTCCTCGTGCCGACCCTGGGCCTGCCGCTGGCCGACGCCGTCGCGCCCGCCGAGCACTTCTTCCACGCCGCCGCCGGGATCACCGCGCCGGTCGTGCCGTCGTTGTCCTCCCTCGTCTCGCTGCTGCTGCGGCCCGCGCCGGAACGCGATCAGCTGGTCGGCGAGATCCCGGAACCGGAACTCATGCCCGCCGAGGTCAGCGACAAGTTCGGCGACGAGGTCTGGCGGCGGGCCGACGAACTGCTCGACCTGCCCGAAGTGCCGCGGCGGCTGTCGGGGCTGCTCGAAGAAGCCCGCCGCAGCCGCCAGCCCGGGCTCGCCGCCCTGATCGCGCTGCGCGCGGTCCACGCCTACAGTCCCGGGATCGGCGCGGCCCGCCGCCAGGGCGACCGCTCGGTGCTCCTGGCCGTCGACGACGGCACGCTCCTGGACGACCCGGAGTTCGGCGGCGCCGACCTGCTCCTGTCCACCGCCGCCGTAGAGCGGGCCGATGAAGAAGAGGAGGTCGCGTAATGGCGCTGTCCCACAGCAGCGTGGACGCCGAGGCCGCGGCCCGGCTGGTCGCCTTCGGCATGCGGCCGAAGCAGCTGCCCGCGCGTGACGTCGTCTACGGCGACCTCGTGCGCCGCTACGGCGAGGACAACGCCTTCAAGGCCCTCACCCACGCCGTCGCCGCCGGGCTCGGCCTGATGGTCCTCGAGGTCAACCAGCAGGCCGGCGCGGTGCTGGCGGCCACCGACGAGTCCGTCTTCGAGATCAAGATGGACTCCTACGCCCGCCAGGCCAAGATCCGCGAGCGCCGCGAGACCGAGAAGGTGCTGCACGGCCTGATCCACCTCGCCACCGCCGCGCTCGGCTATCCGCGGCCCGACGACCTCGCCAACGACACCTACATCGGCCGCGTCAGCGTCGAGCAGGTCGACGCCATGGTCCGCGAAGCCGCGCGGATGCTCGACGAACGCGCCGCGGCCGCCGAGGCCAACAACGACCCCCTGGCCGACGCGCCCGAGCTGGAACAGGCCTGGCGCGCCTACACCCGCCGTCCCGCGGCCGCGGCCACCAAGGACGGCCGGCTCGCCGCCGACACCACCCGCGGCATGGTCTCCCGCGCCCTGCGGTTCCTCGCCGACCAGGGCTTTCTGGTCCCGGTCAGCGACGAGCAGGGCGGCACCTACCGGACCACCCCGCGCTACCAGATCCAGGTCCGCGAACTCGCCGCCGACGCCGCCTTCGACGACTTGCTCGCGCTCGACGTCGTGGCCGTCGCGACCGCCGGGGGCACGCTGCGCGCCGCGGCGTCCGACACGCTGTAGAGGGGAATCGATGTACGAGCTTTCGCGGGTCCGCCTGCACTCGGTCGGCCCGGCGGGTGCCCGCTACCAGGACGTCGTGCTCGACTTCAGCGGCGTCGGCGCCAAGATCACCGCGCCGAAGCAGGACGCGCTGTTCAGCGCGGGCATCCACGCGACCGGCCCGGCCGAGCTGCGCCGCCCGTCGCCGGCCAGCGTGCTGTTCCTCGAGAACGGCGGCGGCAAGTCCGTGCTCATCAAGCTGATCTTCTCGGTGATGCTGCCCGGCCGCCGCCAGGTCGTGGGCACCACCAGCACCAAGGTCCTCGAGAAGTTCGTCGCCGCCAAGGACGTCTCGCACGTCGTCCTGGAGTGGCTGCACGTCGAGAGCGGCCACCGGATCATCACCGGGAAGGTGTCGGAGTGGCGCGGGCACGTCGTGTCCGCCGACTCCGAGAACCTCGTCGACTCCTGGTACTGCTTCCGCCCGACCGCCGCGCTGGGGCTCGATTCCCTGCCGATGACCCAGGACGGCCGGCTGCTCACCATGTCCGGCTTCCACGACAAGCTCACCGCGGCCCAGCTGGCCGAACCGGAGCTGGAGCTGTCCTGGACCCGCCGCCACCACGAGTGGACCGGCCGCCTCGACGGCCTGGGCCTCGACACCGAGCTGTTCCGCTACCAGCGCGCGATGAACGCGGGCGAAGGTGAAGCGGCGGACGCGTTCGCGTTCGGCACCGACGACGCCTTCGTCGAGTTCCTGCTGCGCGCGGTCATCTCCGAAGAAGAGCCGAAGGACCTCGCCGAGGTCGTCGCCACCTACGCCCACAACCTGGCCCAGCGCGGGGATCTGCTGTCCGAGCGCGACTTCGTGGCGGGCGCGCTCGACCTCCTGGGCCCGCTGGCCGCCGAAGAAGGTGTCGCCGCGGAGTCGCGGAAGATCGCCGAAGCAGCGAAGGCCGACATGGCTTCGCTGGCCGGGCGGGTCGTCGCCCGCAACGAGCTGGAGAACGCGCGGCTGTCCGGCCTCGAGGACCACGTCACCGAGGTCAAGTCCGCGGAAAAGCTCGCCGAGGGCGACCACCGGCGGCTCGCCGCGGCGGTCACCGAGCTGCGCCGGCTCGTCGCGGTGCTGCGGCTGGACGAGGCCCAGGAGGCCCGCAAGCGCGTCGACGCCGAGCTCGCCGCGGCGAAAACCGAAGCGGAAGCCTGGCGCGAGACGGCGACCGTGCTCAGCTCGCTGAACGCGGGACGCAAGGCGAAGGACCTGCGCGAACTCGTCGGCAGCCGGGAGGAGAAGGCGCGTCCGGCGCTGAAGGCGCGCAACGACGCCGCTTCGGCGCTGGCACGCGGGTTGCACGCGCTGGCGCAGGACGCCCAGCGGCAGGCCGACAAGGCCGAAGCGCACGCGGGCGCGTTGCGTGCCGAAGCCGAGAAGGCGCAGACCGAGCGTGACGAAGCCGCGAACCTCGCGGCCGCCCGCCGGGCCGAGGCGCGCGGGCTGACCACGCGGATCACCGAACTGCGCGAAGAGGTCCAAGCGGCGGTCCGTGCCGGGTTGCTGCCCTCGGGTGCCGACGTCGCCGAAGCTTCGCGCGCCGCTCGTGCCGCGGCCGAGTCCGCCTCGGCCGAGCTGGCCCGGCGGGAACAGGAACTCGACCGCGTCGGCGCGGACCTCCAGGCGGCGCAACGGGCCGTGAACGAGGCCCACCAGCTCGCCGGCACCACCCAGGACCGCCTCGAACGCGCCACCGAGGACCTCGACCGCGCGCACCGCCGGACCGACGCCCTCGCCGCCGAAAGCCGCCTGGTCGAGTTGCTCGGCGCCGACGACGTCACCCTGGAAAGCGACCTCCCGGTGCTGCTGGAACGGCTGCGCGAGGCGAGCGCGGCCGTCGAGAAGGAGCAGACCGGGCTGCGGATGGAGGAGTCCGCCGACGAGCGGGCCCTGGCCGCTCTCGGTTCCGGCGGGCTGCTGCCGCCGCCGGAGGACGTCCAGGCCGCGCTGGACGCCCTGGAAGAGGCCGGGATCACCGCGTGGTCCGGCTGGCGCTATCTGTCCAAACTGGACGCTTCCCGGCGCGCCGAAGTGCTGGAAAGCCTGCCGCAGCTGGTGTCCGGCGTCCTGCTGAACGACGCCGCGCACGCCGATCGCGCCCGTGAGGTGCTGACGAAGCGGCGGCTGCTGCCGAGCGCGATCATCGCCGTCGGCACGACCGAAGCGCTGCAGGCCGAGGTGCCGTCCGCGCCCGGTGTCGAGTTCCTCGTACCACCGAACCCCGCGATGTACGACGAAGAAGCCGCCGACGCCGAACGGGAAGCCGTCGCGCGGCGGCACACCGAGCGGCAGCGGCGGCTCGAAGCGTTGTCCGCCAAGCTGTCCGCGGACGGCGCCCTGACGTGGAAGCTCACGACGTGGCGCGAGGACTACCCGCCCGGCGCCGTCGCCACCCTCGCCGAGCAGGCCCAGGCGGCGCGGACCGCGCGGGAGACCGCCCGCACCGCGCTGGAGCAGGCGGACGCGGACTTCGCGCGGTTGAGCGAAAAGGCCGCGTCGCTGCGCGAGCGCGTCCCCGAGCTGCGGGCGGCCGCCGCCGAAGCCGAGGAGAAGGCCCGCCGGCTCGGCGAACTGGGGGTCCGCAGCGCCCGGATCGCCGAGTGGACCGAAGAAGCCGAGCGGGCGGCCGAGATTGCCGAGCGCGCCGACCTCCAGGCGTCCGACGCGGCGGGCAAGGCGGCCCGGCTGCGCGAGCAGGCGGGGGAGGAGCAGCGCACCGCGGACGGCCACCGCCGGACCGCGACCACCGCGCGCGCCGAGCTGGCCGAAGTGCCCGGGGCGGCCGATGCGGCGGACGGCCCGGCGCCGTCCGAACCGGTGGACGCGCTGCGGCGGACGTTCGCTTCGGCGTCGGAGGCGTACGCGAAGGTCGAGGTCGGCAGCGACCTGCGGAGCGAACTGGAGCAGGCCGAATCCGCCGAAGCCGCGGCCGGCTCGGCCGTGGAGGCCATGGACGAGGCCGTCCGCGTGCGTGCGGGCGAGCTCCTGGAGACGCCCGACGGCTCCGACGCGTCGGCCCGGGCGGCCGCGCTGGCCCGCGCCCGCCGGGTCGTCGACGGCCTCGAAGACGAGCGCACCGAAGCGATCGGGCTCGTCTCGACCCGGCGCGCCGAACTGGACGCGCTGCCGCTGCAGAACGGCGTCAACGGCGAGAAGCCGCGGGACATCGAGCACGGCCTGGAACTGATCGACGCGGCCGGGCTGGAGGCGTCGGCGGCCGCGCGGAAGTGGGAAGAGCTGCAGGACCGCCGAGCGGCGGCCGAAGCCACCCTGGAGTCGGCGAAGAACTCGGCGTCCGGCTTCTCGCTGCTCGCCGAGTCGATGGGCCACCTGGTGAGCGACACGGACGCGGCCGCCTACGACGGCGACGTCGACACCGCGCGCGCCCAGCACGCGCGGCTGAACGCGACCTTCAACCAGGCCCAGGAAGCCGCCGACGCCGGTGACCGGCGGGTGCGCGCGGCCGCGGATCAGCTCGCGCAGTACGCGACGGAGAAGCGCTTCGAGAAGCTGAGCACCCCGGTGCGGCAGCAGGTCATCTCGGTCAAGCGCGACCAGCTGCCGGCGCACGCCGCCGAGTGGGCCGAGGCGCTGCGGCCGCGGCTGCGGTCGCTCACCGACGACCTCGCGCAGATCGACCGGCACCGCGGCGGCATCATCACCCGCCTGCAGGGCATGGTCGACGGCGCGCTCCGGACGTTGCGTTCGGCGCAGCGCGTCTCCCGGCTGCCGGACGGCCTCGGCGACTGGTCCGGGCAGGAGTTCCTCCGCATCCGCTTCACCGAGCTGGAGGACAACGCGCTCACCGAGAAGCTCGGCGAGGTCGTCGACGAGGCCGCCGTCGGCAAGACGGCGGACGGCCGGGACGTCAAGCGCGACGGGCTTTCCCTGGTGCTGCGGGGAGTCCGGGCCGCGGCGCCCAAGGGGTTCCGCGTCGACATGCTCAAGCCGGACTCGGTGCTGCGGACCGAACGCCAGCGCGTCTCGGAGATCCGGGACGTGTTCTCCGGCGGCCAGCAGCTGACCGCGGCGATCATCCTGTACTGCACCCTGGCGGCGCTGCGGGCGAACAACCGCGGCAAGGTCCGCAACCGGCACTCCGGCGTGCTGTTCCTGGACAACCCGATCGGCCGTGCCTCGGCCGGGTACCTCCTGGAACTGCAGCGGGCGGTGGCCGAGGCGCTTGGCGTGCAGCTGATCTACACGACGGGCCTGTTCGACGCGGGCGCGCTGTCGGAGTTCCCGCTGATCGTGCGGCTGCGCAACGACGCCGACCTGCGCGCGGGCCGGAAGTACCTGTCGGTGGACTCGACGATCCGCAACTCCCTGGAGGACCTGGGCGAGCCCGACGGCGTCGCGCGGCTGTCGGCGACCCGGATGTTCACGCGGGAACCCGATTCCGCTGAGGACGAACAACCGGCCTGACGGGAACAACGTCCCGGGTCCCGTGGTTGCCGGGCGCATGACGACACTGGGGCCGCTGGGGGCCACCCACACCGCACTGGACACCGGCACCGCCGTCGCGGTCGAGCTCGAAGAACTGGGCTTCGACACGCTCTGGCTGGCCGGCGGGCAGGGCAACAACCTCCCGCGGATCGCCGAGGTGGTCCGCGGGACGTCGCGGATCCAGGTGGCGAGCGGGATCCTGTCGGTGGACCGGGTGCCCTCGAGCGAGGTGAGCGCGGCCTACGCCGAGCTGCCCGCGGGCCGGTTCGTGGTCGGCCTGGGCGGGGCGCACGGCGCGCGTCCCCTGGCCACGCTCGGCGACTACCTCGACGAGATCGAGGACGTCGTGCCGCCGTCCGCGCGGATCCTGTCCGCGCTCGGGCCGCGGATGCTGGAGCTGGCGCGGGATCGCGCTTCGGGCGCGTACCCGTACCTGGTGACGACGGACTACGTCGCTTCGGCGCGGGAAATCCTGGGCGCGGACCGGCAGCTGGCGGTGCTGCTGAACGTGGTGGCGGAGACCGACGCGGCCCGGGTGCGCGAGCTCGTGCGCGGCGGTTCACTGGGGTTCCTGGCCGGGATGCCGGGCTACGCGGCCAACTTCCGGCGGATGGGCTTCACCGGCGCGGACATCGCGGACCTGTCGGACCGGCTGGTCGACGGCCTCACCGTGTGGGGCGGCTTCGACGCGGTGGCCGCGCGGCTGCGGGAGTACCGGGCCGCGGGTGCCGACCAGGTGGTCGTCCCGCTCGACGGCCTGCCGCGGGAGTGGTGGCCGGGCCTGGTGGAGGCGGTCCGGTGACCGCACGGGCCCGCGGGCTCACGCACGTGCTCCCGGCGGAGGTCTCGCTGCACGACGCGCTCGCCGCCGTCGCCGATCCGGTGCGCCGCAGCATCCTGCGCGAGCTGGCGGCCGTGCCCGAGTGGACGAAGGCGTGCGGCACTTTCGACCTGCCGGTGGCGAAGGCGACGCTCAGCCACCACTTCGGGGTGCTGCGCGCGGCGGGCCTGATCGAACAGCGCGACGAAGGCCCGCGCCGGCTGAACCGCTTGCGGCGCCCCGAATTCGACGCCGCCTTCCCGGGGCTGCTCGACCTGGTGCTCAGTCACCCCGGCCGGTGAAGGCCAGCGTGGTGCCCAGGCCGATCATGACGAGGCCGCCGGTGCCGCCGACCAGTTCCAGGCGCTTCGGCGAGCGGGCGAACCACGCGCGGGCGGTGCCGGCGACCAGCGCCCACGCGCTGTCGGTGGCCAGCGCGATCGCGGGCAGGCACAGGCCGAGGACGAGCATCTGGGCCGGCACCGAAC
>NZ_JBSGJD010000143.1:0-24875 GCF_053605405.1 Amycolatopsis sp. NPDC003861 | reverse complement strand
ACCGGGTCAAGGCGGGAAAGCGTGCCTTGACCCGGTGCCGCCGGCCGTGTTGGGGCTTTGGATCGGGGTTGGGGGAGGGCTGGGTTCCGTTGTGGCTGGTGCCGCTGCCGCTGCCGCTGCCGCTGCCGCTGCCGCTGCCGGTGCCGGTGCCGGTGCCGCTGGCGGCGGGTGGTCGGGGCCGCTGTCGGGCGGGTTCCTAGCCCGCTGGCGCTGCCGCTGGCGCTGGCGACGGGGGCCTCTGCGGGCGGGGTCGTGCCGGTGCCGGTGCCGGTGGTTTGCTGCCGGTTGCGCCTGTGGCTGGGGTTCAGCGGAGCTCGGATGTTGTCAGTACTCGGATTTGGGTTCTTGTCCATGCCTCCGGGGTCCACTGCGCCGCGAAGTTGCTCAGCTCGGCCGCCGTTGTGTTGAAGCCTGTTGATTTCAGCGTCCTTGCCGCTCGGTCTGCTCGGGTTCTCAACGTTGGGGGTCCGTGGGCCAAGCCTCGGTGGGCCGCCTCTGCCAACACCGCTTCCGCCTCCGCCAATGCCTCTTGCAGCGGGTCGTGCTCTGGTGAAGGTGGTGGGCCCAGTGGCTCGGCTCGGTCGTTGGCGGCCAGGTCCGGGATGTGGATGCCCTGCTGCGTTCGGATGGCCACCGGGTCTATGCGTAGCTCGCCGGCCGTTCTGCTCACTGCTCCGCTCAGGTGGGTGGGGTTTGCCGCCAGTGCGCTGTTCAAGGCGTCCAACCTGCCCGGGCAGGCGCTGCTGTGGGTTGCCGTTATTCGGGCCTGGGTGCCTTCGGCGTCCGCGATGATTGCGTCCAGGCGTTGGGCTCCGGGGTGGTAGCCCAGGTCGCAGACCTCTGCTATGCGGACCACCGCGATGTCTTCCGCCTCGACTCGGGGGCGGATCAGCTTCGGCGGAAGGTTCGCCAGCCTGTCGGCTTCGGCCTTGAAGTCGGTGACCACCGCGGGCAGGTCGTCCCAAGCCGCGCCGATCGGGGTTGTCGATATTGCGCCCGGGCGGGCGTTGCCCAGTCTCAAGGCTCGGCTTGCGCTGCGGACCGCCGATTCCGAGACGACGTTTGCGGCCGCCAGTGCCGCCAGCGTTGTGCCCGCGATGCGGCGGCCGGCCAGGTCGTGGCCCGTCACCTGCTCGGTTCCGGTTTCCCAGCGGGTCGTCAGGGCCAGCACCGAGCCGTCGGCGGTGAAGTAGACCTGGGCGCGGCGCTCGCCCGGGCTGCCGGTTATCCGGGCGCCCAGTGCCGTCAGGCGGATGCGGCGCAACTTCGTCTCCGCCTGCTCTTCCGTTCCCAGCACCAGGGATGGCGGGCCGCTCGCCCGGAAGCGGGCCGGGATCTCCGGGAGGAGCTCCGCGCACCGCTCGACCCGGTGGCGGGCGCTGCGGGCGGCATACGCGTCCAGCTGGTCGCCGAGTTCCGACATCGCCGCCGCCGGCCAGCGGAGTCCTGACTCCGCCAGGTCCGTGGCGATGCGGCCGATCGAGGCGCGCAGCACCGGGCTGGCGTTCGCCACGCCGTCGTGCAGCACCCGGGCGACGACCTCCAGCGCAGGTGCGGACGGGACCACGGCCGGGGCTGGGCCGCCGATCGCGAACCTGACCTCCGCGTCGGTCAGGCCGCGGGTGTCGGCCTCCCGGAACGCCCAGACCGCGACGGCGACCTGCTGGGCCCGGTCGGCCGCGTCGGTGTGGGCGTAGGCCAGCTCGGCAGGAACCAGGAAGCGGACCGTCGCCGCCGGGAGTTCGGCCACCGCCACCGGGTGCGCCGCCGTCGGGCGTCGGAGGCGCACCACCGGACCCGCCTGCCACACGCGCCGGGCCGTTGTCACCGCGCGGGCGCCGAACTCGGCCGTCAGCGCTTCGTCGTCGATGTCGCCCGGCGACCACGCGGTGAACTCGGGGGTCGCGCCCGGGTGGTGCTGGTAGCCGAGCACGACGGCGATCCGGTGGCGGCACACGCCGGGCGCGCCGCAGGTGCACGCCGCCGCGGCGAGTGCGCCTCCCGGTGGGAACACGACCTCGACGCCGTCCGGGAAGCGGCCGCGGACCTCGCCGTCCCCCGCGGTTTCGATGGCCGGGCCGCGGCCCGCCTCGATGTCCTTCTGCGCGCGCTTGACCAGGCCGCGGTTGGCCAGCGCGGCCAGTGCGTCCGAGGTGAGCGCGAGGAGGTCGGCGCGCATCAGCCGAGCCGTTCCGCGACGAACTCGGCCAGCATCCCGGGCGTCATGGCCCCGACGTGGGCGCCCGCGTCGGCCAGCCGCTGCGCCAGCGCGCGGTCGTACACCGGGTTCGCCTCCTCGTCGAGCGCCGCCAGGGCCAGCACGTGCGTGCCCGCCTCGGCCAGTTTCCGGACGTCGTGCACCAACCGGTGTTCGTCGCCGCCTTCGAAGAAGTCGCTGATCACCACGACGATCGCCCGGCGCGGGTTCTCGATGAGCCCGGCGGCGTAGGCGACCGCCTTCGCGATGTCGGTGCCGCCGCCCAGCTGGACCTTCATCAGCAGCTCGACCGGATCGGTGACGTCCTCGGTGAGGTCGACGACCGCGGTGTCGAACGTGACCAGGTGCGTCTTCAGGCCGGGCAGGCCCCACAGGCAGGCCGCGGTCACCGCCGCGTGGATCACCGAGCCGGCCATCGACCCGGACTGGTCGACGAGCAGGACCAGCTGCCACCGGTCGAGGTGCCGGCGGGTGCGGGAGGTGAACTTCGGGCTGTCGATGAGCACCCGCCGCTCGGCGGGCTGGTAGCGGCCGAGGTTCGCCCGGATCGTGCGGTGGAAGTCGAAGTCGCGCGCCTGCTTCAGCTGACTGGGCCGCCGGGACCGGGTGCCGGTGAACGACCGGCGCAGCTCCGGCTGCAGCCGCCGCAGCAGGTCGCGGACGACCGCTTCGACGAGTTTCCGCGCCATGGCGAGCAGATCCGGGTTCATCAGGTGCTTGGTGCGCAACACCGCCCGCAACAGCGCCGGGCTCGGCTCGATCCGGGCCAGCACGGCCGGGTCGGTGACGACTTCGGTGATGTCGTAGCGCTCCACCGCGTCGCGTTCCAGGCGCTCGATGGTCTCGCGCGGGAACAGCCGGTGCACGTCGTCGAGCCAGTCTACTGTGGACAGGACGGACGGCCCGGTGCCGCCGCGCACGTCCCGCTCGGCCAGCTCGTCGCCGCGGTCGTAGAGCCAGGACAGGGCTGCGTCCCGCCCCGCGCCGTCCCGGGTGAGTTCGCAGGCCGCTTGCGCGGGCTCGCCGAGGATGAGGCGCCAGCGCTCGAGGTCGGTCACGCGGGTGCCTTTCCGTGGGACGGGCGGTGTTCGTTCGCGGTCATGTCAGACCTTCCCGGGCCAGGCGGGCGTCGACGCGGGCCTCGAGGGCCATGGCCTCCGCGATGACCACCGGGTCGATCGGGACCGGCCGGACCAGGGTGCGGGCCGAGCCGCCGCGGCCGTGGCGGGCCAGCAGGCGCTCGGCGATCTTCTCGCGTTCCGCGGGCGGGAAGTAGGCGAACGCCAGGCGCAGCGCGGGCAGCGCCGCCAGGAATTGCGCCTCACTCAGCGCGCTCACCAGCTCGTCCAGCGTGTCCAGCACGCCGTCGGCGCCGATCACCTCCTCGCGGGCCAGCGCGAACAGCCCGGCCAGCCAGTCGCCGAGGGTGGCCGGGGCGGCCATGTCCCGCACCGCCGTCCGGGTCCGGTCCGGAGCCGGGGCGGCGCCGAGTGACCAGGCCAGGCCGGCCGCGGCGCCCCGCAGGTCCGGCGGGACGCCCGCGTCGGCGGCCACCCGCCCGGCGACCGCGGCGGCCGTCTCGCGATCCACCGTCAGCGCCGGCGCCGCGTGCCGGATCGTGTCGCGGACCGCCACCATCGCGGCGAGCCGGCGCGGCTCGGCGGGGGCCGGGCCACCGCGGACGGCTTCGGCCAGCCACAACGCCCGCGCCACCCCCGCCCGCAGCACGGCCGCGGCCGCCGGGCTGCCCGCGAGGCCGAACAGCTCGTCGTGGCGCCACAGCGCGAGCACCGTCGCCACGGCGTCCCCGAGCGGGCCGAGGTCGGCCGCGTGGCCGACCTCCGCGACCAGGGTGTCCACAATGGATTCGGGCAGGGCCGGGACGCCGCACAGAGCGGCGTCGAACAGCGCTCGCGCCAGCGTCGGCAGGTCGGCGCCGGGCAGGCCCTCGCGCAGCACGGCCAGCGCCGCTTCGGGCAGGGTCGCGCCGTACGCCCCCGCCTCGATCAGCGCGGGCAGGCGGGTGTCGCCGGGAGTCAGCCGCCAGACCTCCACGACCACCGGGTCCGCGCCACCCGCCGGGCCGGACCGGCGGTCGAACCCGGGAATCCCCAGCAGCCGCAGGCAGTGCAGGACCCGGCTGCGGCGCCGCCCGTGCTCTTCGGTGAGATCGAGCCGGACCGGGCCGGCGCCGTCGAGGCCCAGCTCAGCCAGTTCCGCCTCGACCCGGCCGGGCAGCGGGGGCGCGGGGGTGTCCGGGTGCAGCCGGCCCGTGCGCTCGCCGCCGAGCGCGGCCACCATCTCGACCACCACCGGGTGCGCCCCCGGCTGCAGCGGCCCGCGAACCGTCCACGGCGGCGGCTGGGTCAGGTCGTCGGTGACCAGGGCGCCGAGCAGGCCGTCCAGGACGTCGACCCGCGCCGGGTGGTCGTGCCCGCGCAGCTTGGCCAGGCCGTCGGCCAGGGCGCGGGCGGCGATGAGGTCCGCGGTCGACACCGGCTGACGTCGCTCGCGCAGCCGCCCGGCGACCGCCTCCAGCAGCCCCTGGCCGGCGCCGGCCAGGCCGCGTTCCCAGAGCAGCTGATAGTAGCCGGGCGAGGGCATGCCGGACTGGTAGCCGGTGAACGCGTCGAGCCGCCGGTGCGAGTACGGCACGAGGTAGCTCGCCGCACCGGGCTGCCGGGGCACCTCGGGCCAATCCGTGCCGCCGCTCGCCGCGAGCCGCCGGACGGCCGCGGTGTGGAATCCGCCGGTGACGACCAGCACGGGCCGCTCCCCGGCGTCGGCGACGGCCGCGCGGACCCACGAGGCCATGTACTCCTCGCGCACCCGGTCGCTTTCGCTCGCTTCGGCCTCGCCGCGCAGGAGGTCGAAGTACGCCGTCAACCGGTCCGCCAGGCCCTCGTCCGGGGCCGCTTCGAAGAGGTGATCCCAGAGCGAGTCGGGGTTGTCCACCGCGAACTCCGCGCACAGCCGGCGGATCACCTCGGCGTAGCGCAGCTCCGCGTCGGCGTACCGGTTGTCCCAGCCGTCGAAGGCCGGGTGCCAGGCCGGCAGGTCGATGAACCGCAGCTGCGCGCCGGCCTCCCGGCCGGCGGTCAGCGCGATCCACTCGGGGGAGTGGTCGCAGAACGGCGACCACGACGAGTGCGTCCGCTGCTCGCCGGAGTAACTGGTGTGGATGGCGATCGGCAGTTCGTGGCCCAGCAGCAGCTCACCGAGCCGGCCGTTGACGTCGGCCGGCCCCTCGACGAGCACGTACGCCGGGCGCAGCTCGCCGACGGCCGACGCCACCACCCGGCTGCACGCCGGGCTGTGGTGCCGTACGCCCACGAAGACGGCCCCCATGCCTCCCGCCCCCTCAGCCCGGCAGCAGGTGCCGCGCGTGGTGCAGCTCCTGCCACGGATCGGCACCGCGGCGGGCCGCGTGCTGTTCGAGGTAGCGGCGCAGCCGCGCCAGGTCGTCCGCGTTGTCCTTCGCCGCTGTGCCGGCCAGGCACGCCACGACGTCGGCCGGCGTACCCGGCTCGCCGCGCAGGTACCAGCCCCGCACCCCGACCGCGTGCGCGACCGACACGGCCTCCGCGGTGCTCATCACGGCCGACACGCGATCGCCCGCCGGGCCGCCACGCAGGTCGCGGAAGGTGGTGACCAACACCTCCAGCACGTCCCGCCGCGGCGGGGCCTCGACCCCGGACCGGGCCAGCAGCGCGGTCGCCTCCTGCTCGACCAGGTCCAGCTCGGTGGCGAAGTCCGTGATCGGGAACACCGTCTCGAAGGTGAACCGTCGTTTCAGGGCCGCGCTCATCTCGTTGACGCCGCGGTCGCGCGTGTTGGCCGTGGCGATGACGTTGAACCCTTCGGAGGCGAACACCATGCCCGCCCCGCCGGGCAGCTCCGGGATCGCCAGCACCCGCTCGGACAGCAGCGAAAGCAGGCAATCTTGCACTTCCAGCGGGCAGCGCGTGATCTCCTCGAAGCGCACCACCGCGCCCTCGCGCATGCCGCGCAGCATCGGCGCGGGCACCAGCGACCGCTCCGATGGCCCTTCGGCGACCAGCAGCGCGTAGTTCCACGAGTACTTGATCTGGTCCTCGGTGGTGGCCGCGCCACCCTGGATGGTCAGTGTCGAGTCACCGCTGACGGCCGCCGCGATCAGCTCCGACAGCAGCGATTTCGCCGTGCCGGGCTCGCCGACGAGCATCAGCCCGCGGCTGGTGGCCAGCGTGACCAGGGACCGGTCGATCAGCGACGGGTCGCCGACGAACTTGCGCCGGATGCCGTGGGCCTCGTCGCCGACGATGAACCGGCGCGCGGCCGCGAGGCTGAGCGCCCAGCCCGGCGGGCGCGGCGCGGTGTCCTGCTCGCGCAACCGGGCCAGCTCGTCGGCGTAGCGGACTTCGGCCGGTGGCCGTTGCGGGTTCGCGGTCACCGGGTCAGCCCTTCGAGGTCGGCGAGCACTTCGGACGCCGTGACCGGGTCCAGGTCGCCGAAGGGCCGGGTGGACCCGAGCCGGCGCCAATGGCCACCTCCGGTGTCGTCCAGCCAGATCGCGCCCAGCACCTGCTCCGGCTCCCAGGTCACGTCGCCGGCCGCGATGCCGGGGTCCAGGTCGACCACGACGCTGACGCCGCCGGGAGCCGGGCGGGAGATCCAGCACTCGATCCCGGCGTCCTGCGGTTCGCCGCGCACCCAGCCGCGCTGGGTCAGGCCGAGCACCTTGCCGACCGGCACCTTGAGGCCCTCGAACCGCTTCAGCGTCGTCGCGGCCTTCTCGGCGTCGTCCAAAGTGGCCACCGGACGGCCCAGCTGCGGGAACGGCTGCAGGATCTCGTAATCGGCGAACACCGCCGACCACTCCGCCAGCGCCGCACCCAGCTCGAGCGGGTGCGCGATGCCCACCTCGGCGTCCGGCGGCAGCAGGTAGCCGTCGTCCTCGACGGTGGCGTACGTGCGATCCTCCGCGCACCGGAACGCTTCGCCCGCCGCGGTGCGCCAGACCAGCCGCCGCACGATGTGCCACAGCAGCGGGTGACCGGCCAGCAGCTGCTCGAACTCCGCGGCGGGCCAGCGGCGGCCGAGCACCATCGCCGTCTCCAGCCGGGAGATCTGGTCGGCCGCGACCGCACGGACGTCCTTCTTCAGCGCCGAAAAGCGCTTGTACTCCGCCGCCGCGAGTTCGGCGTCGTCCTTCGCGCCCGGCTTCGGCAAGGCCTTGCGCGGCTTGCCGTCCGGGTCTGTGACGTACGGTTTGAGCTGTTCGTCGAAGCCGACCACGAACCGGCGGGGGCCGTAGTCGATCACCGCCGTGGCCGCCTCGTCGAGGCCGAGCGTCGGAACCAGGCGATCGGCCAGCTGCTCCGTCGACAGGCCGAGCCCCTCGGCGACGGCGGCGATCTTCTCCTGCGCCTTCAGCTTGAGCCCCTTGAACTTCACCTTCTGCGCGAGGGAGTTCAGGTGCAGCAGCGCGAGGTCCGTGCCGATGCCGGCCAGCACGTCGAGGGCCGCGGTCGCCCGGGCGTGACCGCCTTCGCCCGGCCAGGCGCGGATCAGCGGGCTCAGCTCGCGGACCACCGTGTCGTCGCCCAGCAGGCCCAGCGCGATCAGCACCCAGCCGCCCTTGGCCGGGAACCCTTCGCTCTCCCAGCCGCGGAACAGCGCCCACGCGAACTCCGCCAGCGAGGCCGGATCGCAGACTTCCCGGACGTGCGGCACCCCGGCGTAGATCTCGTCGGGACGGCACAGCGCGAGCATCGTGACGACGTGCCCGGCCGCGCTTTCCGGCAGCGCCTGACCGCCCTCGCGCACCCGGATCTGCGGCAGCACGACCGGATCGGCCCAGGCCCCGGCGACCGGGATTCGCGCGGGCAGGACGTCCAGGGGGTCGGTGGCGAGCAGCCGGCCGATCGCCTGGGCGGCTTCGGGGCCGTGGCCCGCCGCGGCCCGCGCGACGACTTCGGCGTGCTGCGCCGCGATGTGGCGCAGCGCCGCTTCGGCCGCGCGACGCCGCGCCCCGGCCGGCCCGAGCGCGGGCGGGACCAGGTACCGCGTGGCCGCGGCCGGGTGGCGGGCCAGCCAGGCCGACGCGATCGAGCGGGCCGACTTCAGCCGGACGAACCAGTCCGCCATCAGCTCGGCGATCTCCGGGCTCGTCAACGGCAGGAGCAGCCCGCCGTGGCCGGGGTGCGCGGCCGCCGCCGCGAGGACCGGCCGGTACGCGGCCAGGCCGTGGCGGCCCAGCAGCTGACGGCCCCAGCCCTCGGCGTCCCAGGCGTCCTGGGGTTCCCAGCGGGGGAGGTGCTCGAGCACCCACTCCTGCGGCGCGGCGAGGAACAGACGCGGCTCCGCCCAGCGCGGGAGCTTCCCGGCCTCGAACGCGGCGATCCGGCCCGCCAGGTCCGGGTCGTCGCCGGGCCAGAAGATCTCCAGGTCCTGCCTCGCCCACTCGGCTTCTTCGCCCGGCTCCCACTCGAGCGCCGGCTCGCCGCCGGTTTCGAGTCCACTGAGGACGGTGGGCTTGACCGCCGTGCGCTTCTTCGTCCACGGTGGGTCCGCCAGGACCCGCGGCAGCGCCGACCGCGGCACCTCGGGCAGCCGATCACCGCCCGCCATCGTCTTCTCGACCACCGCCCGCTGCTCCGCCGGCAGCTGCCCGGCCACCCGGGCGGCGATGTCCGGGTGCGCGCGAACATGGCTCCGCAGCAGGAAGCCGGCGGCGTCCGCCGTCTTCGACCGGCCGATGGCGGCCTCGGCCAGCAGCCGGAGCGCGCGGGCGGGGAAGCGGCCCATCGCCTCGGCCACGACCGGCGACACGTGCTTCTGGCCGAGCCGCGCCACGAGCAGGCCGAACGCCGTGTCGGTGGGCAGGCCGGCGAGGAAGCGCAGCAGGGTCTTGCGCGAGTCGCCGCCGTTCGGGTCACCGTCGATCGCCCGGGCCACGAACGGTGCGACGGCCGGCCCCAGCGCGTCGGTGAGGGTGTAGCGGATCTGCTCCTGGTTGAACTGCCAGTTCACGTACTCGTTGTGCACCGCGGCGACCTGCTCCGGGGTGCTGAGGGAGGTCAATACCGCCCCCCAGTCGAAGTTGTAGGCGTCGACACTCGCGACCTCGGCGACCAGCTCGTCACTCCAGTCGGCGCGGGTGGGGATCAGGTAGGAGGCGGCGATCCGGGTGGCCGGCTGGGTGCGGCACGGCGCGAGCGCCTCGGCCGCGGCTTCGTAGTCGGCCTCCGGCGCCGCGGCGAGGACCGCGCGCAGCCGCCGGAACAGCGAATTCCGCAGCAGGTGCAGGGGAACCTGCGCGCCGGGGCACGGGCGCACGAGCGCCGGTCCGCCGGCCTCGTTGCAGCTGATCCGGGTGGCCTCGGCGGCCGCGCGGACCGCGAACACCAGGCCGTGGCGCAGGATCCAGGCGTCGGCGACCTGCTCCGAGCGGTTGGGCTCCTCGCTGGTCCGGTAGTGGCCGTACAGCCGCAGGCGGGCCAGTGCGGCGGCGCCCAGCACGTCGGCCTCGCCGGCCCGCGTCCGCCGGATGGCCGCCAGGATCGCCGGGTCGCTGCCCGGGTTGCCGAAGGCCTCCTCGGCGCGTTCACCGGGTTCGTCGAGCACGGATTGCCAATACCCGGCCGCTTCCTGGCCGAGCTCGACCTCGCGGACGAACCAGCCGCCCCGCCGGACGTGGACGTGCGGCTCCCAGGCCGGGTCCGGCCGGAACGCCGTCTCGCCCGGCTGTCTGCTGTCGTTCACCTGTGTTTCCCCCTCCTGCGGGTGATCGATCGCAGACTACGGGGAGGGTCCGACAGTTTTCGTTCGCGGCGGGAAAGCCCCGGTCAGCCGGGGTTGGTGTCGGCGTAGTTGACCGTGATGTTCTTGAAGCCGAGCGACTGCAGCAGGCCGGTCAGCATCGTGCGGGTGTTGCGCTCCGCGTCGGCCACCAGCGAGCTCTTCGCGGCCGCGGCCTGGATCTGCTTCTGGGCGAGCTCGTACAGCGCCTGCTGCGAGTTCGGGTTCCCGCTGAGGAACTCGTTGATCCGGGTGAACAGGCCCTGCTGCTGCGCGTACACATGGGACTCGTGCACGTCCAGCGTGGCCGGCTCCAGTTGCGCGTGCCCCAGGGTGATCGTCGCGGACTGGCGGTCGTCGGAGACCTGGACCGCGTCGCCCTTCAGCCGCGAGAAGTCCACATAGGCGTTGTCGGTGCCGACGCCGATGAACAGGGTGTCGCTGCCCACCAGGAAACTCGGCAGGACCGAGCTGGTGGTGATGTCGACGACGACCTGGAACGAACCGCTCGCCGCCTCGTAGCGGGAGAGCTCGACGATCGACTGCAGCAGCACCGGACCGGAGTGTTCCTCGGTCCGCTCCGCGAACGGATTGCGCAATTGGGGTAACACGTGCACGGCCGATGCGACGAGTACGGCGGCGATCAGAACCACCGCGGCCACAGCCAACGCGACGAGCCGTTTGCCCCAAGCACCCATACCGGCAGGAATACCCAACCGGCCTGCGCGCCAATCGGGCGGTACGGTGTGACCGACTCCGACGAGGGGAGACCGCGTGCGCAAGTCCGTGTGGCTGTGGATCCTGGTGGCCGTCCTCGCCGTCCTGGTGCTCGGCATGATCTTCGGCGGCTACCGCAAGGGCACCAAGCTCGGCGCGCCCGCCGCACCCGTGGCGGCGTGGGTCGTCGGCCGGGCGGCCTAACCCCGGTTGCGCCGCTTGGCTCCGGCCGCCACCGGAGCGTCCCGGTACCGCAGGATGCCTTCCACGCCACGGAGGAACGTGGCGCAGATCGGGGCCGGGTCGGTGAGGCAGCCCGCGGCCATGGCGCCGTCGCGGAGCATGACGAAGTGCTGCGCGGCCGGCCCGGCGGCGCTCTCCCCGGTTGCGGCGAGCAGTTCCGTGACCGTGTCCAGGAACCACTGCCGGTGCGCGAGCACGGCCTGGTGGACCGGGTGGGCCGGATCCGGGTATTCGGCGGCGGCGTTGAGGAAGGCACAACCGCGGAAGCCGGGTGACCGGATGCCGTCGGCGATCGTCGTGGCCACGGCCAGGACGACGTCCCCGGGCGAGCCGCCCGCCTCCCGGGCCGCCGCGACCTGCGCCCGGATGGCCTTGTCCGCTTCGCTCAGGTAGGCGACCAGCAGGTCGTCCTTGCTGGGGAAGTGCCGGTAGAGCGTGGCGCGGGTGACGCCGGCGTCGGCGATGACCCGGTCGATGCCGACCGAATGCAGGCCCTCGGTGTAGAACAGCCGGCTCGCCGAGCCCAGCAGCCGCGCTCGTGCTTCGGACACGTCCACCTCCCGGTTCGCTGCGTCCAGCCTAGCAGATAGAACGGTCGGTCTTGACGGCGGTGGGTCGGCGCTGTCATAGTCGGCAACGAGACAGATCGTTCTATCTACCGGGAGAGTCCATGACCACCGACACCGTTCCGGCCGCCGGCGCCGCGCAGGCCCTGCGGCGGCTCTACTTCGTGCGGTTCGCGTTCGCCCTCGTCTGGGCGGGGCTGCTCTTCGTGACGGCGAAGGAGCTCGGGCCGGTCAGCATTGCGTTGCTGGTGCTGTACCCGCTGTTCGACGTCGTCGCCGCCGTGCTCGACGCGCGTTCGGCGAAGGCGGGCAAGCCGATCACGGCGCTCTACGTGAACGTCGCGATCAGCCTGCTCGCCGCCGCCGGTCTGGCCCTCGCCGCCTCGTCCGGGATTCCGGGTGTGCTGCGGGTGTGGGGCAGCTGGGCGATCGTGGCCGGCCTCGTCCAGCTCGTCGTCGGTGCCGCCCGGCGTGGCCTCGGTGGCCAGTGGCCGATGATCCTCAGCGGCGCGATCTCCGTCGTGGCCGGTACTTCCTTCATCCTGCAGGCCACAATGGAGGGTGCGTCGCTGACGGCGCTGGCCGGTTACGCCACGCTGGGCGGCATCTTCTTCCTCGTCTCCGCGCTGCGGCTGGGCGTCAGGAGCAGGCCGTCCCGTTGAGCGCCGGCTGCTGGAACGGCGGCGTGCCACCGTTGTAGTTCGCGTTGTAGCCGAGCGTCGTCGTCGCGTTCGTGCCCAGGCTGCCGTTCCAAGCCGCGTTGGCGACCGTGACGACGTCGCCGCCGTCGGTCCAGGTCCCGTTCCAGCCGTTGGTGACGGTCACGCCGGGTGCGGAGAACGTCAGCGTCCAGCTGCTGAGGGCCGCACCGCGGTTCTCGATGACGATCTCGCCGGTGTACCCGGTCGGCCAGCTGCTGACCACCCGGTGGGTGACCTTGCAGCCGCCGGTCGGCTGCGGGGTCGTCGTGGTGGGCGTCGTGGGCGTGGTCGGGGTGGTCGGCGTGGTGGGGGTGGTCGGGGTGGTGGTCTGGATCGGCCCGGCCGCGATGGCGAGGTCGTAGGCCCGCTGGGGCACGAACTGGCCGGCCGTGGCGATGCAGCCGTCCGCCTCGCCCGGCGGCTTGACCCACAGGAACGCGTCGATCTGGCCGTCGCCGGTCTGGTTGGTGCTCGGGGTGCCGATGGCGCGGCCGCCGGGGTCGCACCACTCGCTGCCCTGCGGCCCGTTGCCGTTGCGGCTCGTGTCGACCACGGCCTTCAGCCGCGAATCGCCGAGCTGGCCGAGGATCGCCTTGTCGTAGGCGACCTCGTCGGAGGTCGAGCGGTAGTTGGACACGTTGGTGGAGATGCCGTCGGCGCTGTTGGAGATGTCGGCGGCCCGCAGCCGCGAGGCGGCGTCACCGGGGGAGAGCCACGCGGAGTGCCCGATGTCGAAGTACACCTTCGCCTGGGACGAGCCGGCCTTCAGCTTCTTGCCCGCGTACGCCATCGACGCCGTGGTCTGGCGCTGCTGGTCGCTGTTCTGGCAGTTCGTCATCTGCGGGAGCACGTCCGGCTCGAGCACGATGGCCGCCGGTCGGCCCGCGAGACCGGCTGCCACCTGGTCGATCCAGGCCCGGTAGGCGTCGTGGGACGGCGCGCCGCCGCTGCTCGCCCCGCCGCAGTCGCGGTTGGGGATGTCGTAGACGACCATGATCGGGATCTTCCCGGCGGCGGCCGCGGCGCCGACGTAGGCGTCCACTTCGCCGCGCACGGTGGAGGTGTTCGTGGTGGTGAACCACCGCGCCTGCGGTACCGCGGCGATGCGGTCGCGGATGACCGCGGCGCGCGAGTCGCCGGGGTTGGCCGCGACCCACTTGGCCGCGTTGGTGCCGGGGTCGGTGTAGTACGCCGAGGCCGCGGCCTGCGCGCCGGCCCACGTGGTCGTGGCGACGACGCCGGTCACGGCCACGGCGGCGAGCCCGCCGGCGGCCACTGTCCTGCTTCGCATGCACGTTCTCCTTCGAACGAGGGGGTGGCGCCGGAAACGTCGACTGGGAGCGCTCCCAGCAGTCCGAGACTGTAGCCGGGGAAAGCGGTGCGGGAAAGGGGTGGCCACGCCGTTTCCGCGCGCCGCCGCGAAAATTACACCGGTGCGAAGAACGACAGTTGTTCGGCGGCAAGGCGACTGTTAGCGTTAACGCAGCGCGTGTTCACCATCGACGAAGATGGGTTCTCCTGGGCCGATTCCCGGCCGGACGAGGGCGTTTTCCCCCTTCGCCGATCGTTCGACTGTTTCGCCGGCAAGCCCGGAACTTTCGCCGGGTGCCGCCCTGCGTCGGAAGTGAGGACTACCATGTTCCGGAGCACGATTGCGGTGGTCACCGCGGTCGTCCTGGCCGTGGCCGGCAGCGTCGTCGCCGCGGCGCCGGCCCAGGCCGCCACCTCGATCACGATCAACGGCAGCTCCGGCGGACGCACGTTCGACGGCGTCGGCGCGGTCAGCGGCGGCGGGGGCAACAGCCGCTTGCTGATCGACTACCCCGAACCGCAGCGCGGCCAGATCCTCGACTACCTCTTCAAGCCCGGCTACGGGGCCGCCCTGCAGATCCTCAAGGTCGAAATGGGCGGGGACACCAACTCCACCAGCGGCGCGGAGCCGAGCCACGCCCACTTCCGCGGCGACCTCGACTGCAACCGCGGGTACGAGTGGTGGATCATGGAACAGGCCAAGGCGCGCAACCCCGGCATCAAGCTCGTGGGCCTGCCCTGGGGCGCGCCGGGCTGGATCGGCAACGGGACGTTCTTCTCCAACGACCTCACCGACTACTACCTGTCGTGGCTGGGGTGCGCCAAGCAGCACGGGCTGACCATCGACTACCTCACCAGCGTCCAGAACGAGAAGCAGTGGAGCGCCGACTGGACCGTGACCCTGCGCAACGCCCTCAACGCCAACGGGTACAGCGCGGTCAAGGTCATCTCCGGCGACTCGTGGCCGGGGGACTGGGGCCCGGCGAGCGCGATCTCGTCGAACACGGCCTACCGCAACGCCACCGACGTGCTCAGCGCCCACTACACCTGCGGCTACCTCAGCGCGCAGACGTCCTGCAGCGTGCCGGCGAACGTGGTCAACACCGGGAAGACGTTGTGGTCCAGCGAAAACGGCTCCCAGGACTACAACGACGGCGCCAAGCCGCTGGCCCGCGGGATCAACCGCGTCTACCTCGACGGGAAGATGACCGCGTACCTCAACTGGGACCTGATCGCCGCCACCACGCCGAACATCCCGTGGCCGACGGTCGGGCTGATCCTCGCCAACCAGCCGTGGTCGGGCTACTACTCGGTCGGCAAGGACGCGTGGGCGCTGGCGCACACGACGCAGTTCACCGCGCCCGGCTGGAAGTACCTCGACTCGTCCAGCGGCTACCTGGGCGGCAACCGGTCCAACGGCAGCTACGTCTCGCTGAAGTCGCCGAACAACACCGACTACAGCACGGTCATCGAGACGATGGATGCGACGTCGGCCCAGACGCTGAACCTGAACGTCACCGGCGGGCTGTCCACCGGCCAGGTGCACGTGTGGGCGACCAACCTCAACTCGAACAACCCGGCCGACCACTTCGTCCACAGCACCGACCTCACGCCCTCCGGCGGCGCCTACTCGCTGACCGTCCAGCCCGGCTACCTCTACACGATCACGACCACCACCGGGCAGGGCAAGGGCACCGCGACCAGCCCGCCGCAGGGCTCGCTGAACCTGCCCTACAGCGACGACTTCGAGGCGTACGCGAAGGGCAAGGAAGCCAAGTACCTGATGGACATGGAGGGCGCGTTCGAGACCGCCCCCTGCGGCGCCGGCCGCGCGGGCACCTGCGTCCGCCAGTCCGCGACGCAGAAGACGATCCCGTGGAAGAAGTTCGTCGACCCCTACGCGCTGCTGGGCAACGTCGCCTGGAGCAACTACACGCTCAGCACGGACGTGCTGCTGGAGAAGTCCGGCTACGTCGAGCTGCTCGGCCGGGCCGGCTCGCAGGACACCGGCAACCAGGGCGCGCTGAACGCGTACTACTTCCGGGTCGGCGACAACGGCGCCTGGTCGATCCGGCGCAACAACACCAGCCAGCAGAACACGACGCTGCGCACCGGCACGACGGCCGCGCTCGGCACCGGCAGCTGGCACAAGCTGTCCCTGGGCTTCGCCGGCAGCACCATCACCGCGTCCGTCGACGGCACCGTGGTCGGCACGGTCACCGACGGCACCTTCCCGGCCGGCCAGGTCGGGATCGGCACGAGCGTCGGCGAGACCGCGCAGTTCGACAACTTCGCCGTGGCCGGTTCGGGTGGCGGGTCGACGTCGGTGCTGCGCAACACCGCCGCCGGGCGCTGCCTCGACGTGCCGAACGTCTCCCAGACCAACGGCACCCAGGTGACGCTGTGGGACTGCAACGGCGGCAGCAACCAGCAGTGGACGCTGACGTCGGGCAAGCAGCTCCTGGTGTACGGCAACAAGTGCCTGGACGCCGAAGGCGCGGGCACCACCGCGGGCACCCGGGCGATCATCTGGGACTGCTCGACCGGCGCCAACCAGCAGTGGACGGCGGCCGCCGACGGCACGATCACCGGTGTCCAATCGGGACTGTGCCTGACGCCGAACGGCAACGGCACGGGGAACAGCACGCCGGTGACGCTGCAGACCTGCACGGGCGGCAACGCCCAGAAGTGGACCCGGGGCTAGGCCGTCCGGACGGAGGAGTTCGCGATGAAGAAGCGTTGGACGAGGATGTGGCCGGCCGTGGTGATCGCCGCGGGCGCGCTGGCCGGCACGGCGACGACGTCGGAGGCGGCCGCCCAGGGGCCGTGTGACATCTACGCGGCCGGCGGAACGCCTTGTGTGGCCGCACATTCGACCACCCGGGCGCTCTACGGCGCGTACAGCGGCTCGCTGTACCAGGTGCGGCGGGCGTCGGACAGCACGACGCGGGACATCGGCGTCCTGAGCGCCGGCGGCGTCGCGAATGCCGCGGCCCAGGATTCGTTCTGCGCCGGGACGTCCTGCCTGATCACGGTCATCTACGACCAGTCCGGCCGGAACAACCACCTGACCCAGGCCCCGCCGGGCGGCTTCCCCGGCCCGGCACCCGGCGGCTACGACAACCTGGCCAGCGCGACCGCCGCGCCGACCACCGTCGGCGGGCAGAAGGCGTACGGCGTGTTCGTGGCACCGGGAACGGGCTACCGCAACAACAACGCCACCGGCACGGCGACCGGTGACCAGCCCGAGGGCATGTACGCGATCTTCGACGGCACGCACTACAACGGCGGTTGCTGCTTCGACTACGGCAACGCCGAACGCAACAGCCGGGACAACGGCAACGGCACGATGGAAGCCATCTACTTCGGCAACATCAAGGTCTGGGGCTACGGCGCCGGGAACGGGCCGTGGATCATGGCGGACCTGGAGAACGGGCTGTTCTCCGGCGTCAACCAGCGCTACAACGCCAACGACCCGAGCATCAGCCACCGGTACCTCACGGCGATCATCAAGGGCGGCCCGAACCGGTGGGCCATCCGCGGCGGCAACGCCCAGTCCGGCGGTGTCTCGACGTTCTACGACGGCGTGCGCCCGAACGTCTCGGGCTACAACCCGATGCGCAAGGAAGGCGCCATCATCCTCGGCACCGGCGGGGACAACAGCATCGGTTCCGCGGGCACGTTCTACGAGGGTGTCATGACGTCCGGCTATCCCTCGGACGCCACCGAGAACGCGGTGCAGGCCAACATCGTCGCGGCCGGGTACGGCACCGGCGGCAGCAACACCGGAACCGGGCCGGTGCACGCCGTCGGCGCGGGCAAGTGCCTGTCCGGCGCCGCCCAGGGCACGCAGTTGCAGATCGCCGGCTGCACCGGCCAGGCGAACCAGGCCTGGACGCGCACTGCGGACGGCCGCCTGACGGCCGCGATCGGCGGGGCGACACTGTGCCTGGACGCGTCCGGCCAGGGCACCAGCGCGGGCACGAAGGTGGTCACCTGGCCGTGCAACGGGCAGGGCAACCAGCAGTGGAACGTCAACTCGAACGGCACGGTCACCGGAGCGCAATCGGGGCTGTGCCTGGACGTCACCGGCGCTTCGACGGCCGAGGGCGCGCCGGTCGAGCTGTGGACGTGCAACGGCGGCAGCAACCAGCAGTGGACGTTCGGCTGACGCCGTCCCAAGACGAATCGAGGACTTCCGATGATCACTCTCCGGACCGCCGCCGCCCTGTTCGCGGCGGCCGGCCTGTCGGCGACCGCGCTGGTGCTCTCACCCGGCGTCGCCGGGGCGGCGAGCACGCTCGGCGCCGCGGCGGCGCAGACCGGCCGGTACTTCGGCGCCGCGATCTCGACGAGTCACCTGGGCGAAGCGGCCTACGTGAACACGTGGACGGCGGAGTTCAACGGCGTCACGCCGGAGAACGAGATGAAGTGGGACACGGTCGAGCCGAACCGCAACCAATTCAACTTCGCGCCCGCCGACCGGATCGTGAGCCAGGCGAAGAGCCAGGGCATGAAGATCCGCGGGCACACGCTGGTGTGGTACCAGCAGCTGGCGCCCTGGGTCGGCGGGCTGGACGCGAACAACCTGCGCTCGGCCATGCTCAACCACATCAGCACCGTCGCCGGCCACTGGAAGGGCCAGGTCATCGCCTGGGACGTGGTCAACGAAGCGTTCGAGGAGAACGGCACCCGCCGGCAGGCGACCTTCCAGCAGAAGCTCGGGGACGGCTACATCGAGGACGCGTTCCGCGCGGCCCGCACGGCCGACCCCAGCGCGAAGCTCTGCTACAACGACTACAACACCGACGGCATCAACGCGAAGAGCACCGGCATCTACAACATGGTCCGGGACTTCAAGAGCCGCGGCGTGCCGATCGACTGCGTCGGCTTCCAGAGCCACCTGAGCTCGAACTCGAACCTCGGCAGCTACCAGGCGAACCTGCAGCGCTTCGCCGACCTCGGCGTCGACGTGCAGATCACCGAGCTGGACGTCGGCGGCTCGGGTTCGGGGCAGGCGAATGTGTACCGGCAGGTCACCCAGGCGTGCCGGGCGGTGTCTCGCTGCACCGGCATCACCGTCTGGGGCGTGACGGACAAGTATTCGTGGCGATCGGGCGACACCCCGCTGCTGTTCGACGGCAACTACGGGAAGAAGCAGGCCTACACCGCCGTCCTCGACGCGCTCGGCGGCAGCGACCCCACCCCCGGCGGCACCGGCCCGGTGCGCGCGGTGGCCGCGAACCGCTGCCTGGACGTGCCCGCCTCGTCGACCACCGCGGGCACCCAGGTCCAGATCTGGGACTGCAACAGCGGGGCGAACCAGCAGTGGACCCGCGGCAGCGCGGGGGAGCTGAGCGTCTACTCCGGCGGCACGAAGCGCTGCCTGGACACCGTGGGCGGCGGGACCGCGGCGGGCACGGCGACCGTCATCGCGAACTGCACCGGCGGGGCGGGCCAGAAGTGGACCTTCACCGGGAGCGGAACCGTCACCAACGGCCAGTCGGGACTGTGCCTGGACGTCAACGGCGCAGCGACCGCCAACGGCACCAAGGTGATCATCTGGAGCTGTAACGGCGGCTCGAACCAGCGGTGGACGTCGAGCTGAGGCCGGCCCGGCCGTCGTAGGGTGGCCTGGTGGACGAGCTGCCGGTGGTGACCGAACGCCTGATCGTGCGCCGGTTCGAGGACGGTGACGTGCCGGCGTTCGGCGCCTACCGCTCGGATCCCGAAGTGGCGCGCTACCAGTCGTGGGACGTGCCCGTGTCGCCGGCCGACGCCGGGCGCCTCGTGGCGGAGTTCGCAGCCGCCGAAGAAGGAGCGCCCGGCTGGTTCCAGTACGCCGTGGAGTTGCGCGACGTCGGCGGCCTGGCCGGGGACGTCGGGGTGTGCGTCGACCCCAACCGGATGCAGGCCGAGCTCGGGTTCACCATCGCGCGGGAGCACCAGCGGCGGGGCTACGCGACCGAGGCCGCGCGGGCGGTGCTGGACCGCCTGTTCGGCATGGGGATCCGCCGGGTCTCGGCGGAGTGCGACGCGCGGAACACGGCCTCGGCGCGGCTGCTGGACCGGCTCGGGTTCCGCCCGGAGGGCCACCGCCGCCGGCACACCTGGCTCAAGGGCGAGTGGACCGACGACCTGCTCTTCGGGCTGCTGCCCGAGGACCGCGGTGATTCCGTGGGGCTCTTCGCTTGCCGGCCCAACCTGCTGGTGCGCGATCTCGCGGAGAGCGTCGCGTTCTACGCGGACCTGCTCGGCTTCCGGGTGGGCTGGCGCTGGTCCGACCGGCGGGGGCGGTTCCTCGCCTCGGAGGAGCCGACCGAGCCGGGCACCGCGCTGGTGGCCCGCGATCAGGTGCAGATCATGCTGACCCAGGTGGCCGGTTCGCACACGACGCGGCTGCACCTGGACGTCCCGGCCGCCGTCCGGGTCGACCGGCTGTTCCTCGAGTGGAGCGGGCGGGGTGTTTCGATCGTGGAGCCGCCGTTCGTGCGGCCGTGGGGAATGTACGAGATGCGGCTGCTCGATCCGGACGGCAACGTGCTCAGAGTGAGTTCCCCGCCGGCTCACTAGGTGTCAGCGCTTGGTGCGGTTCCGCGCCGCGCGTGGGTGGGGATTGCCGGGCGGAGCCGCGCTCCTCGGGGTGGTCATCGGGTGTGTCGTCGCGCGCTGACCGACGTGATCGCGACCGCCGCCGACACGCCCCGGAGCGTGCTGTGGCTGAACGACCTCGAGCCGTTCCTCGGGGCCCGAGGCCTGACCGGGCCGGCGTGCTGCCGATCCGATCACCCGGCAGATCGCCGAAGTCATGTCGGCCGCCGGGGTTGCGGCCGGTCCGTGACGGCGGCTCAGCGCTTGGTGCGGTCCCAGATCGCCACCGGGGGTGCGTCCGGGTGGTTCACGTCGTGGGCCCAGACCTTGTCCACCTTCGGGTTGTGGCGGAGGATCGGGAACTCGTCCATGTCGAACACGTTGTTCGGGCGGCGGGAGGCGAGCTCGTCGCCCTGGTCGGCCCAGCCGCTCGACTTGCCCGGGGTGTTGGGCAGGGCGATGTGGACGTCGCCCTGGGCGTTGTGGGCCAAAGCCTTCGAGGCGTCCTTCCAGACCTTCTCGCCGTTCGGGTGGTTGTCGGAGAACTTGGGCATTTCGACGCCGTTGTCCTTCAGGATGCCTTCGAGGGTGTTGCCGCCGTTCTTCTTGGCCAGGTTGATCGCCGGGTCCTCGATCGAGCCGTGGTACTTCGAGTCCGAGATCTTGGTGCCGGTGACCGGGTCGACCTTCGCGTCGGTGATGTGGCCGCCCGACCAGAACCAGGACTTGTCCTTGCCCGGCGCCATCATCTCGTCCCACTTCTTCGAGAACTTGGCGTACTGCTCGTCGGTCATGTTGTGCGGGCGGATCTTGCCGTCCGGGTCGCGGAACTCGCCGAGGCCGTCCGGCTTCTTCGCGCCCGGCGGGAGCTTGCCCGCGTCGCCGCCGCCCGCCGGGTTGTCCGGGGACTTCGGGCCGCCCGTCTTGCCGCACGGGCTCTGCACCAGGCCGAGCGGGTCGCCCTGCAGGTGCGGCTGCTCGACGTAGCCCACCGGGTCGGGCGCCGCGGCCAGGCCGAGCGGGTCCTGGCTCAGGTAGCGCCCGGTCCGCGGGTCGTAGTAGCGGTAGACGTTGTAGTGCAGCCCGGTCTCGGCGTCGCGGTACTGGCCCGGGAAGGCCAGCGGCATCGGCGCGCTGCCGGACGTCGACGGCAGCAGCTCGCCCCAGAAGCTCCTCCGCGCCTGCCACTCGACGCCGCCGTCCGGGGCGAGGAGCTCGGTCGGCGTGCCGGCCGGGGACGTCACCACCGTGTGGAACCGCACCTCCGCACCGCGCTGCTCGACCTGCACCACCGGCCGGCCGTCGTCGGGATGACGCTCCCAGGTGAGCACGCGCGACGAGCCGTCGTCGGACACCTCGATCTCCTCGACGAGCTCACCGCCGCTCCAGACGAACCACGTCTCCGCCGTCTGCCGCGGCGCGCCGTCGTCGTCGAGGATCCAACGCCGCTTGGCGAACCGGCGGCCGAGCGGGTCGTAGCGGTAGGTCCAGAACGACTCGTCCGGGCCGATCGCGGCGACCAGCCGGTCCAGCTCGTCCCAGACGAAGCGCCACCCCGCGGTCCCGGTCACCCGGCCCTGCGGGTCGTGGCCGTACCGCGTGCCGGACGGCGGCACCAGCCGGCCCGCCGGGTCGTAGGCGAAGCGTTCGACGCCTTCGGGTGCGTGCACCTCGGCGACGCGGCCGGCGGCGTCGAACCCGAACCGGACCGGCCGCGTGTCGTCGATCGCGGCGAGCCGGCCGTCCGGCGTGTACGTGTACGTGCGCCGGCCCACACCGGCGATCGTCTGCTCCCCAAGCCGGTCCGAAGCGTCGAAGACCTGGCGCAGGACGACGGTGCCGTCGACCGAACGGGCGGTCTCGCGGCCGGCTTCGTCGTACTCGAAGGCGATTTCGTGGCCCCCGACGCGCAGCGACACCGGGCGGTCGCCGTCGTACCGCCACTCACTGTCCACACCGGACAAAGTGGTGCGGTGGACGCCCGCGGCGTCGTAGGTCCAGCGCACGCCGACGCCGTTGACGGTCTCCTCGCGCACCCGCCCGCGTTCGTCGCGCACGATCTGCAGGACCGATTCGTTGTTGATCGCGTACTCGAGCTGCCCGAGCGCGTCGTAGGCGTACCCGGTGACCCCGGTCGCCGTCCGCCGTTCGACGACGTTGCCGAGCACGTCGTAGGCGTACTCGGTGACTTCGCCGGCGCCGTTCGTCATCCGCCGCAGCTGCCCGCCCTCGTCGTAGGCGTAGGTCAGCCGGCGCCCGTCGAAGTCGGTCTCCTCCACCAGCCGGCCGGCCGGGTCGTAGGTGTAGCGCCAGGTCTGGCCGCGCGGGTTGGTCACGGCGATCAGCCGCAGCTCGGCGTCGTAGCCGTACGCCGTGCGCGCGCCGGCCGCGTCGAACTCCTCGATCGGCAGGCCGAACGGGCCGTACGTGCGCCGGGTCGTCCGCCCGGCCGCGTCGCGGTGCTCGACCACACGGCCTTCGCCGTCGTGGCGCCAGCTTTCGCGCTCGCCACCGGGGCCGATCCGCCAGGCGCGCTGCCCTTCCGCCGTCCAGCCCAGCCGGGCCGCGCCGCCGGACGCGGTGTGCACCAGCCGCGGCCGCCCGAACGGGTCGCGGTCGCCGGGCCGCACCGCCGCGGTGAGCACCGGTTCGTCGCCGAAAGCGTCCGTGCCGTCGACGCGCAACCGGGTCGAGACGCCCGGGAGCGCGGCGTACGGATCGGCCGCCGGGGCCACCGCCCGTGCGCCACCGGCCCGCAGTTCCACCTCGCCGGCCCCGGCCGGGGTCAGCCGCACCTCGGACCCGTCCGGCCGCGTCACCGTCGTCAGGATGCCGTTTTCGTAGCCGTAGAAGGTGATCCGGCCCAGTTCGTCGGTCTGCGAGAGCAGGTCGTCGTAGCGGGTCCACGAGTACCGGCGCGTGTGCCCGAGCGGGTCGGTCCGCTCGACGAGCTGGCCGGCCTCGTTCATCCGGTAGACCCAGGTGTGGCCGAGCGCGTCGGTGTGCCGGGTGGTCCGGGTTCCGGTGTCGTAGGCGAACGCGCCGTTGAGGTAGCGCTCGGCGCCGACGCTGCGGACGCAGCGGCCTTCGGCGTCGTAGACGTAGCGGTACCAGGTGCCGGTGCGGTCCTGCCAGCCGACGATCCGGTCGTCGACGTCGTAGTCGAGGTTCACCGGGCGGCCGGTGAAGCCGGCGATCTGGGTCAGCTGGCCGAGCCGGTTGTAGCCGTACCGCACGACCGGCGCGCCGCCGGGCACGCCGAGCGCGATGATCCGGCCCGCGCCGGCGTCGATCCCGATCTCGGTGCCGTCGTCGCGGCGCAACAGGCTCGGGGCGCCGCTCTCGTCGTGTTCGATCGTGGTGCGGGAGCCGCCCTGCTCGATGCCGGTCAGGGGCAGCACGCGGCCGCCGCCGTCCGCGAACACCAGGTCGCGCGGGCCGGCCGACAGCCGGTAGCCCCCGCCGGTCCGGCGCAGCGGGTGGCGCGGGCCTTCGATCGGCAGCACGGTCCGGTCGCCGTCCGGCCGCGGGTACACCAGGACCATGCCGTCCTCGGCGAAGAACCGCAGGTGGTCGCGGTCGGCCTCCAGCCGCTGGTCCAAAGTGGACGCCCAGGAGCGGCCGAACCACCGGCCGCCGCGGTAGGCCGACAGGTGCGTGCGGGACAGCTCCAGGTCGCCCGCCTCACCCGGCAGGGTCAGGTCGACCTGCTTCAGCACGACCTCGCCGGTGGCGACGTCCACTGGGTCGGAGACGCAGACTTTCTTGTCGTCGGGCACCGCGCGGTCGCGCGGGCCGTCGCCCTTGGGGGCGCCCTTCGGCTTGCCGCCGCCATCGGCCCCGCCCTTCGGGGTGCCCCCGGGCGGGCCGTCCTTCGGCGGCGGCGGGGTGTCGGCCGGCGGGTCGCTCTTCGGGGGCGGGTCCGTCTTGGGTGGGGCATCGGTCTTGGGTGGCGGGTCGCCTTTGGCGCCCGAGGTCGACGTGCCGTCGCCCTTCGCGCCCGAGGGCGAGGTGCCGTCGCCGTCGCCCTTGCCCTTGGGACCACCGATGTCCTTCGGCCCGCTCTTGATGTCGGCGTGTTTGGGCGGCGGCGCGGTTTTGCCCGGCTTGATCTTCCGCAGCGCTTTCGCCGCGTCTGAGAACAGGTCCCCGGCGCGTTTGAGCAGCGGTACCAGCGCCTTCAACGCCGTCACCAGTCGTTTGACCAGGTCGGCGATCTTGGAGGCGGTCTTGGCGACGGCGTTGATGACCTGGGGCACGACCCAGGTCATGCCGATGCCGAGGGTGAACACGACCTGCAGTGCCCAGCTGATGAGGTGCCCGACCAGTTCGGCGATGATGTCGCGCACGAGTGCGCGGACCGCGGCGACGACCTCGCCGGCGGTTTTGACGCCGCTGGAGGCGCCTTCGCAGCCTTTCTGCGCGGTCTGGAGCAGTGTGACGGTGTCTTGGGCGCGTTGGCGGTAGGTGTCGGCGGCGGTGCCGGTCCAGGAGGAGATGTCGGTGGTGACCATGCCGGTCAGGTCGGTGCCGATGCTGCCCAGTTCGGTCGCGATGTTCTTCCAGGTCTCCGACTGCGCGGCGATTTCGTCGGCGTTGCCGGTGAGGCCGTTGAGGGCTTCTTTGAGTGGTCCGACGTGTTCGATCAGCCAGCCGACCCCGGCGGCGAGGATGGCCCCGAAGGGGTCCATTGCCATCGAGAGTGCGTCCAGCGCCGTCCCGACGGCCCCGAGGGCGACCGAGGCC